>CAJLYN010000091.1 GCA_905210875.1 uncultured Bacteroides sp.
TGAAATGTCTGAGGGCCTTTCGACTCTCGACATTGCCCGTTGCGAGATGGCCCTTCTGCCGGTAAAACACGCTCTTGTGTCAACAGCCGGCGATCGTCGTTTGCGTCGGTATATCTCCAAAGCCGAGTTGCGGAGCCTCGGCGAGGAGGAGTTCATCGTGCGCACTGTCGACAGCCTGTGTGTGGTAGCCGGCGGGAGCGAGCGTGCCGCCCTCTATGGGGTCTATCGGCTTATGCGTGATTACGCATCGGGGTGTTTGGCTGCCTCGTATGATATACGGGAAAAACCCTCGTATGAGCTGCGTCTGCTCAATCATTGGGACAATCTCGACGGCAGTGTCGAGCGCGGATATGCCGGCCGTTCCATCTGGTGGGAAGGCGACACGTTGCGTCCCGCCCTGTACCGTGCCTATGCCCGGGCCAACGCTTCGGTGGGTATCAACGGTACGGTCTTAAACAACGTGAATGCTTCGCCCCGGGTACTCGACTCGCTGCATCTCGATAAGGTGCGGCAGATAGCCGACCTGTTGCGCCCCTATGGCATGAAGGTATATCTCTCCATCAATTTCTCTTCGCCGATGGCTCTCGGCGGCCTTCCTACGGCCGACCCGCTCGACGCCCGTGTTGTCGGCTGGTGGCGCGACAAGGTGAAGGAGATATATAGGCTGATTCCCGACTTCGGAGGTTTTCTGGTAAAGGCCAATTCCGAAGGTCTGCCCGGTCCGCAGGACTATGGCCGCACCCATGCCGACGGTGCCAACATGCTGGCCGATGCGCTGGCTCCCTACGATGGGGTGGTCATGTGGCGGGCGTTTGTGTATAACCCCACCGAGACCGACCGTGCCAAGCAGGCTTATACCGAGTTCCTCCCGCTCGATTCGCTCTTCCGCGATAATGTCATCATACAGGTCAAGAACGGCCCGGTCGATTTTCAGCCGCGCGAACCGTTCAGCCCTCTTTTCGGTGCCATGCGCCACACCCCGGTCATGCCCGAATTCCAGATTACCCAGGAGTATCTCGGGTTTTCCAATCATCTGGCCTATCTCGCACCGCTCTATGAGGAGTGCCTCGACAGCGACACTTATGTCGACGGACCCGGCTCGACAGTAGCCCGTGTTACCGATGGCTCGGCCTTCCCGCTCTCCCATACGGCGATTGCCGGCGTGGCCAACATTGGTCTTGATGTCAATTGGTGCGGCCACCATTTTGCCCAGGCCAACTGGTACGCCTTCGGCCGGCTGGCGTGGTGCGATACCCTTTCGTCCGAGACGATTGCCGGAGAGTGGCTGCGGCAGACCTTCTCGCACGACGACCGCTGTGTCGTCCCCTTGAAACGGGCCATGATGCTCTCGCGCGAAGCCGTGGTCGATTACATGATGCCGTTGGGGCTGCATCACCTCTTTGCCTTCGGCCACCATTACGGGCCCGAACCGTGGGGCTACCGCAAGGGCATGCGTCCCGACTGGCTCCCCTCGTATTATCATCGGGCCGACAGTGCGGGCATAGGTTTCGACCGCACGCAGGCGGGTAGCGATGCCGTCTCCCAGTATGCCGAACCGCTGCGCTCAATTTACAACGACGCCGGCCGTTGCCCCGAGTCGTTGCTGCTCTGGTTTCATCACCTCCCGTGGAACCATGTTATGGCATCGCAGCGTACGCTGTGGGACGAACTTTGCCTCACCTACCAGCAGGGTGTCGATTCCGCCCGTGAGCTGGCCGGTATTTGGCAGTCGGTAGCTTCTTATATTGATGCCGAGCGTTTTGCCCATGTGGAGGCACGTCTCCGGGTACAGTTGCACGATGCCGTGTGGTGGAAAGATGCCTGTCTGCTCTATTTTCAGACCTTCTCCCGCCAGCCTTTCCCTGCCGGTGTAGAACCTCCGGTCTATACCCTCGACGAGTTGAAACGGATAAAGCTCGACATGAAACATCATAACTGAGTTCTCGCAATGTTTAAATGTTAAGAGTTGCAGGCAGGAAAAAACAAAAACAGCGCAGAACAATTCTGCGCTGTTTTGTTTGATGAGAGTCGGTATTATTTAATAATAACGGCGTGGGAGGTTACCTTTTGTGCTGTTATTACACGCACGACATACACGCCTTTTGCAAGAGCCGAGGTATCGTGTCGCGATACTTTTCCATAGGCTTCGAATCGAGCCACGCAGTGCCCCGAAACGTTATATACCTCGATTTCCATATATGATTCGGATGCAAGTCGTATGCAAAGTTCATTTCCTGAGAGGATAACTTCCGTATCAGGAGTTGTTGCAGCAGTAATACCTCCACTCCCGTTGAGGGAAATCGATGACAACGGTACGCGTGTATATTGTACATCTTCCTTGTTGGTGGCGTATGCTACATACAAATAATCATTATATACCATTGACTTGGGATAGTGGTATCCGGCCCGTTTGGCCGAACCTTCATAGCGAAGTTGAGGCATTTCGTCGTTACTGCGCAACAAATAGGCGGTATCGAATACATTTCCGTCTTTACTCAATGTAAGAACCAGTGGAATGCGGGTTTTGTTGTTTACCGGATTGCCTGCAAAATAGGCTGTGCCATCGGGAAGATTCCCTGCACTTTGTTTGGTGCGGGCATCAGGAAAATCTGTCAGTACGGCATCGCTCCATGTTTCTCCATTGTCGGTACTTGTGGCCGCCATTTTAAGATAGGTGCTGTTTTGGTCGCGGAATATCATGACCAATGTACCGTCAGGTTTCCAATAAAGACTCGGTTCCAATTCACGTGACTGTTCGCCTTTGTCGGTAAAGGTGAAAGCACCCTCTTTCCACCCTCTCACTCCCAGAGGATCGTCGGTATAGATAGGCATCACTTTCAGTCCTGGTTGTTTGTGCATGGCATTTACGATGCGGCCATTAGGTAGCACATGAGGGTCCTGTTCGAAGATACCTTCAATGCGTGCGCCATCGGCCATAGTAACATCGGCGGGAGCACTCCAATTTATTCCATCGGTACTGGTTATATATCGGGTATATCCTCCTTTGGGACTCAGATTATCGGGCCAAGTATTGATATAGGCCACCAATGTGTCGGCCGTAGCGTGCCAACCTCCTGAGGAACAGTACCCGTTTTCTATATCTTCGGCGAGAACCATGGGGGCGCTCCATGTTTTTCCCTCGTCGAGACTACGGCTGTATGCCACCCAGGTATCGGCAGCATCTTCGTCGGTTTGTGAACTTTGCCACATACAGTACAAAGCACCTTTAAAAGCAATCATGACGACACCGTTGCTGAAATGGTCGGTTTCGTCACTGGGTGCAAAGACTGTGATTGTTTCACTTCCGGGTGCCTCGGAAAGTCCCAGTGTATTACTGTTTGAGGCATCGAACAGATGGGCTGGGTGGCTGAACGGAATGTTATCGGCCATACTCGTACTTGACAGACAAATGAAAAACAATGAGATGACAATATTTTTCATGTTTCAATCTTTTTGTTAAGTGCGAATCGTATTATTCGATTTCCATGCCTTCCAGCGTGAAGTCGGTGATGTCAAAGTGTAGCGAGTCGCTGGCCTCGGTACTCCACGGGAAGATGCGTATGCCCAGCCGTTCGCCCGGTTTGACGGTGATATTTACCGGCAGGACGATTTTCTGTACAGCCTCCGATGGCCGCTGGTTCTCGCCGAGGTCGAGTCTCGGATAGAAGTCGCTGCTTTTGGTGGCGGCGGCACGGTAGGCTACCCGGCCTGTGAGGGTGAAAGATACCTGGCGCACGATGAAACTCTTTTTCAGCCCCTTGATAAAATATTCGACATAGCGGCTACCCGACTCGTCGATGTCGGCCGGCCAACAGCCTTTCTCAATGGTGAGGCCCAGCGAGTCTTCCTGCAACCCTTTCAGTGTGCGTTTCTGAATCCGTATTTTTTTCGGTGTCTCTTTGCTGACAACTTTGCATTCGGCCGTTACGGGAATCGTGCGCTTTACCTTTCCGCAGGCGATGGTTACCCGGTCGCTCACCTTACCGGCCCGGGTGGGGGTGAAGTAGAGGTAGAAGCATTGATTCCACAATTTACCGTCGGTATAGGGTATCTCTATCTGGCGTTGTTTGGGGGCATCGGGACGGCTGGCAAGCGTCATGCCTTCGGGGGCAGTGAGTGTTACCGTGCCGGTCTCGGAGGGAAGGGCCAGCCCCACGAAGTCGAAGCAGAGACGAGCCTCGTCGCCGACATACAGACTTTTGAAATCGAGCGTTTCAGGATTCAGGACGATGGGGGCATCGGGATGTACGGCCCGTTTGAGAATGCCCTGCTTTTTCAGGTCGGCAGCTACCATCTGGGCGTAGAGAGCCGCACCGGTGGCTTGGGTGTGGGTGCCATCGGTCGGCACATAGATGAGGGCGGTTGTCTTTTCCGACCCCAGTTTCTCGATAAAGGCTTTTGTCATGGCCGTATGGTCGATAAGGGGTACTTTCTTCTCTGCGGCTACCCGTTTCATTACAAAGACATAGTCGAGGGTCGAGTCGGCCGGCGATGCACTCAGGTTGTGGCACCCCTTGGCGCTTATCGTGCCATCGCTGGTAAAGTAACGTCTCACGATGGGGGTAACCAGCACCGGAATACCACCCAGGGCGCGAGTCTCGTCGACATACCGTTCGAGATTGGCCTTGTAGTGTCCCCACGGGTCGGTGCCGCGGCCGTCGTCGCTGTATGTGCCGCCGCCCTTCTCGTCATTATGGGCAAACTGTATCAGCACATAGTCGCCTTTTTCTATGTTGGCCTTCACCTTGTCCCACAGGCCTTCGTTGATAAATGAGCGGGTGCTGCGTCCGCCGCGGGCGTAGTTCATGACCTCGACGTCGTCGGTAAAGAACTCCTGGAACATTTCGCCCCAGCCGCGGGTGCGGGTGGTGTTTTCGGCGTAGTCGGCCATGGTCGAGTCGCCGATGGTGTGTACGCGCACCTTCTTTTTGGCCTCGGCCGGTAGCAACAGACAGGCGAGAGCCAATGCGATGAACAATGTTTTTCTCATGGGTGTATCGATAAATGTAGTTGAAAATAAAATCTTTTTTCCGAAATTTTCCCTTGCCGAGTGCTACCGGCAGACCGGGGCTATCGGCAGTAGTTTGACTTCATCAGCAAAGCTATAAAAAGACGATGAAAGAAAAAACTTTTTTCTTCGCTCTGTTGCTGGTATCTTTGACCGAAACCTCTATTTTTGCGCCAAAGTATGACGTTATGGAGATAAGAAAAGCCACTCTCAGCGATATGCCGGCCCTGATGCGTATTTTCGACAGCGCCCGTGCCTTTATGCGGGCCACGGGAAATCCTACCCAGTGGGTCGATGGCTACCCGTCGGAAGAGCAGGTGCGGCGTGATGTGGAAAACGGGCATTGCTATTGTGTGGTCAATGCTTCGTCAGGGGTAGTGGCGACTTTCTGCCTGATTCCGGGCGAAGACCCCAATTACCGTCGTATCGACCACGGACGCTGGCTCGACGACCGGCCCTATGCCACGATACACCGGCTGGCATCCGACGGCTCGGTGCGAGGGGTTGCCGAAGCCTGTTTCGACTGGTGCCTCTCCCGTTACGACAATCTTCGGGCCGATACCCATGCCGACAATAAAATCCTGCAACACATTCTTGCAAAATACGATTTTGTCTATTGCGGCATCGTGCATGTAGCCAACGGTACCGAGCGGCTGGCTTTTCAGCGACGGAGCGCCGGAGTGTCGCCGCGGTAGCCGTCTCGGGCGTGTGGTTGCCGGTTTGTGGATATAAAAATCTTTTTCTTCCGGCTTGGCATTGTAGGCAAATAGCCGTATCTTTGAACACCGTAACGGGCAGAAGCCGGGGCTGCATGGCCACGCCGGCGCCCGGAGTTCTGCGATAGCAAGAAGATGGAAGAAACCTCACTTAAAGAGAAGACGGCCAAGGGCCTGTTTTGGGGCGGATTCAGCAACGCGATGCAACAGTTGCTGAATTTGTTCTTCGGCATTTTTCTGGCCCGCCTGCTTTCACCTGCCGATTACGGTATGGTGGGTATGCTCACCATCTTTACCCTCATAGCCAGTTCGTTGCAGGAGAGTGGTTTCATCTCGGCCATAACCAACCGCAAAGAGGTTACGGCAAACGATTACAACGCCGTCTTCTGGTTCAGCCTCTCGGTCTCGGTTTCGGTCTATATCCTGCTCTTTTTCCTGGCCCCTCTTATTGCCCGCTTCTATAACGAACCCGAGCTTGTGCCGTTGGCCCGTTTCCTGTTTCTCGGCTTTATTCTGTCGAGTACCACGACGGCACATTGCGCCTATATGTTCCGTAACCTGATGGTGAAAAAGAAGACTGTGGCCCAGCTTTCGGCCCTGGTGGTGTCGGGTACCGTGGGTGTAACGGCGGCTTGGCATGGCATGGCCTATTGGGGTATTGCCCTGCAAAGTATTACCTACATCTTTGTGTCGTCTTTGTGCTTCTGGCTGCTCACACCGTGGCGACCCTCGCTTCACATCGATTTCACCCCTATCAGGCAGATGTTCGGTTTCAGCAGCCGCGTGCTGGCCACCAACATATTCATACACATCAACAACAACCTCTTCTCGGTGCTGTTGGGCCGGCTCTTCTCGGTGAGTCAGGTGGGTTATTATACCCAGGCGGCCAAGTGGAACATGATGGGCTACAACACCATCAACGGCATGATTACCGGGGTGGCGCAACCTGTTCTCTCCCGGGTGGCCGACGACCGCGACCGCCAGCGGGGAGTCTTCCGCAAGATGCTGCGTTTCACGGCCTTTGTATCCTTTCCGTTGATGTTCGGGCTCTCTCTTATCGCCTGTGAGTTGATTGTCGTGTGTGTTACCGAGAAGTGGCTCCCCAGCGTGCCCATGATGCAGATGCTCTGCGTGTGGGGGGCATTTGTTCCGTTGCAGGGGCTTTTTTCCAACCTGGTCATCAGTAGCGGAAAGTCGCGTATCTATATGTGGAACACCATCGTGCTGTGTCTTTTGCAGGCGGCCGTGTTGGTAGCGACGGCATCGTGGGGCATCGAAACCATGATAGCGTTCTTTGTGGGGCTGAACATTGCTTGGCTGGGGGTGTGGTATCTTTTTGCCCGTCGTCAGCTCGCGTTGCGTTTTCTCGACATGTTGCGCGACATACTCCCGTTTGCCGCTGTCGCACTGGTGGCCATGGCGGCAGCCTATTATGCCAGTCTCGGCCTTGAAAGGCTCTATCTGCGGCTGGTGGTCAAAGTGCTGGTGGCGGCAGCCGTCTATCTGTCGCTGATGTGGATATGCCGGGCTGCGGTACTGCGGGAGAGCATTGGTTTTATCAGGCAGCGGTTTACCCGCAACAGCCAATAATTACACTTTGTCATGGAAAAAATCAGGGTGTCGGTAGTCATGTGTACCTGTAACGGAGAGCGATTCATACGCGAGCAGCTCGACTCGATAATGGCACAGACCTGTCCTGCCGAAGAGATAATCATACAAGATGATGCTTCGGACGACCGTACGTTCGACATTGTCGAAGAATATGCCCGGCGTTATCCGCAGATACGTCCTGTGCGTAATACCCGGCGAAAGGGGGTGAACGGGAACTTTTTTGATGCTCTCTCCAAAGCTACGGGCGACTATATCGCCATTGCCGACCAGGACGACATCTGGGAACCGCACAAAATCGAGCGGCAGGTACAGACTATCGGCGACAGACTCCTGTGCGCCAGTTTCTCCCGCCCCTTCTATGGCGATGCGACCGATGACACCTTTTTCGATATGCGCGTGCCCAATTGCAGCCTGTTGCGCATGATATATGTCGGTGTATTCCCCGGTCATTCCACTCTTTTCTCCCGTCGGTTACTCGCTCTTATGCCCGACCCCTCGCCATTGGCCCGTTACCGTTGCTACGACATGATACTGGCCCTCACGGCAGCAGCCTTCGACAGTATCGTGTTCCTGCCCGAAGTTCTCTCGTGGCATCGGCGGCATACGGCAGCCTATACCTATATCAGACCTACCAGCAACAGCCGCAGTGCCGGAAATATTTTCCGCTGGGTGCAACGCACACGTCGGTTGCACCGGGAGGTGAGAGACGGTATCGACCAGCGCCTGCTGGCGGCAAAAGAGTTTCTCTCGCATGTCGATTCGGCCATGCCGGTCCTGCGGCAGGCCCTTCACATGATAGACCTTTAC
>CAJLYN010000092.1 GCA_905210875.1 uncultured Bacteroides sp.
CATACCTAAAATAAAGCCTGCATAGTGTTTTCTTTCTTAGAGAGAAAATAGCTACCTTTGCCTCGCTAAAAACGAAAAACGAACAATCATGTCAGATTACAAACTGAGCCACTTGAAAGAGTTGGAATCGGAATCGATTCATATCATTCGCGAGGTGGCTGCCGAATTTGAAAATCCGGTCATGCTCTATTCCATAGGTAAAGACTCTTCGGTCATGGTAAGACTGGCCGAGAAAGCTTTTTACCCGGGGAAAGTTCCATTCCCACTGATGCACATCGATTCGAAATGGAAATTCAAAGAGATGATAGAATTCCGTGACAAATATGCCAAAGAGCACGGCTGGAACCTTATCGTTGAATATAACAAAGAAGCATACGAAGCCGGTGTTGGGCCGTTTACACACGGTAGCAAGGTTCACACCGATCTGATGAAAACGCAGGCCCTGCTCCACGCTTTGGACAAATACAAATTCGACGCCGCATTCGGTGGTGCCCGCCGCGACGAAGAGAAATCGCGAGCCAAAGAACGCATTTTCTCATTCCGAGACCGCTTTCACCAATGGGATCCCAAAAACCAACGCCCCGAGTTGTGGGACATCTACAACACAAGGGTTCACAAGGGAGAATCAATCCGGGTATTTCCACTCTCGAATTGGACCGAATTGGATATCTGGCAATACATCCGTCTTGAAAATATTCCCATCGTACCTCTCTATTTCGCCAAAGAACGACCCATTGTCAATATCGACGGCAATCTCATCATGGTCGACGATGACCGAATGCCCGAAGTATACCGCAAACAAGCCAAGATGATGAAGGTCAGATTCCGCACACTCGGTTGCTATCCGCTCACAGGAGCCATCGAGTCAGAGGCCGATACAATAGAAAAAATCGTCGAAGAGATGATGACCACCAGCAAAAGTGAACGCACGACCCGAGTCATCGACTTCGACCAAGAGGCCAGTATGGAACAGAAAAAACGCGAAGGATATTTCTAAGCCACTGAAAACGACATGAACGAAACTAACACAAATAAACTGGATATCAAAGAATTTCTCGATCAAGACGAGAAAAAAGACCAGTTGCGACTATTGACGGCCGGGTCGGTCGACGATGGAAAATCGACTCTCATAGGGCGACTCCTTTTCGATAGTAAAAAATTGTACGAAGACCAACTCGACGCGCTCAAACGCGACAGCAAACGAGTCGGTAATGCCGGAGGAAATATTGATTATGCCCTTCTTCTCGACGGCTTAAAAGCCGAACGCGAACAAGGCATCACCATAGATGTTGCCTACCGATACTTTTCCACCAACAAGCGGAAATTCATCATAGCCGATACTCCGGGCCACGAACAATACACCCGCAACATGATTACCGGCGGTTCGACAGCCAACCTGGCCATCATATTGGTAGATGCCCGCACCGGAGTCATTACCCAGACACGCCGACACACCTACCTTGTATCGCTTCTGGGAATAAAGCACATAGTATTGGCCGTAAACAAGATGGACCTTGTCGATTATGCACAGTCCACCTTTGACAAAATTGTTGATGAATATAAAAAGTTTGTGGCGCCTCTCCACATCCCCGATATTACCTGCATACCCTTGTCAGCCTTAAATGGTGACAACGTAGTGGAGAAATCCGACAACATGCCATGGTATAAAGGACCGGCCCTACTCGACTTTCTTGAAACCGTACACATTGCCAACGACCATAATTTCAAGGATTTTCGCTACCCCATACAATACGTATTGCGTCCGAATCTCAATTTCAGAGGTTTTTCGGGCCGAGTTGCCTCAGGAGTCGTACACAAGGGCGACGAAGTTCTAGCCATACCTTCCGGCAAGAAATCGAAGGTAAAGTCGATTGTAACCTACGACGGCGAACTCGATGAGGCATTTCCCCCAGAATCTATCACCATCACCCTCGAAGATGAGATAGACCTATCAAGAGGCGAAATGCTTGTCCACCCCGACAATCTGCCTCACATCAGTCGAAACTTTGAAGCCATGCTTGTGTGGATGGACGAGAAACCCATGCAACGCGACCAGCAATACTTTATCAAGCAGACGACCAATACCACCCGTGTGCACATCGACCAAATCAAATACAAAGTCGATGTAAACACAATGGAGCAGTCGATGGCCGACACCATGAATCTGAACGAGATTGCCCGTGCTGTATTCGTTACAAACAAGCCGCTCTTTTTCGACCCCTATCAACAGAATAAAAGTTGCGGTTCATTCATACTTATTGACCCGATAACCAACAACACCAGTGCTGTTGGTATGATTATCGACGAAGTAAACAGTGCCGATCTCTCGTCGGCCATTACCGAAGAAGACCGGGAAAAAACACGCAACGGCGTCTCTCTGGTGTCAGATAATGAACGGGAAAAACTGATAGGACAAGCAGGAAAACTTTTCCTTGTCGCCGGTAACAACCTTCCAGTGCAACGCGAATGCGCCTATTTGCTCGAACGCCGACTCTTCGATACCGGCCATATAGCCGTAGTACTCGATGCGCAACAGCTACAAATCGAAGGGAAAACCCAGACAACAACTTTTGCAAATATAGCCGCAGAACTCTGCCGTAAGGGTATTGTCACGATTTGCATCGACCTCTACGGTGAAATCAAGGTCGACAACGCATTTACCATCGCAGTTGATGAGAGTGAGACACAACCTGTCGATAAAAATAAAGACTACTGTACGGTAAATCAACAACATCTGGCCGCAACCATAGAAGACATCATTAACCTAAAACTTTGAGCATGGGATTCAATTTTCAAAAGCTTCCTGTAAATACACTGATAGGCGCCGATTGGGAAACCTTTCATAAGGTAACCGAAGGCCGTACGGTCGATGCGGGGTACAGAGCCAAATATAGGCTGACAAAAGCTCTTTGCCGCTTGTTGAGCCTGACCAATGGCATAGAAAACCGCCGCTACAACAAATGGCTGGCCGACAAGCCCATAGAGAATGCTCCGGTGTTCATTTTGGGCCATTGGCGCAGCGGAACAACGTTCGTACACAATGTACTTTCACAAGACAGACAATTCGGCTACAATACCACCTACCAGACGGTATTTCCCCACATGATGCTCTTTGGGCAACCCTTGTTCAAAAAGATGGCGGCCATGGCTATTCCCAAGAAGCGGCCCACCGACAATATGGAGCTCAAAGCCGATCAGCCACAAGAGGAAGAATTTGCCTTGGTCAACATGACTCCTTACACCTTCTACAACTTCTGGTTTTATCCTCGCTACACTCAAGAGTACAGCAAAAAGTACCTGCTCTTTGAAGAAGCTACCCAAAAGGAAATCGACGAGTTCAAGAAGACATTTGAGCGACTCATCAAAATATCGCTTTGGAATACTCACGGAGAACGATTTCTTTCCAAAAATCCACCCCACACGGGGCGCATCAAGGTCTTGCTCGAAATGTTTCCCGATGCCAAGTTCATATATCTGATGCGGAATCCCTACACGGTATTTGAGTCAACACGTAACTTCTTTATAAATACCATACAACCGTTGAAGTTACAAAACATTTCCGATGACGAAATCGTAGATAACATCATCAAGGTCTATGCCGACCTTTACCATCGTTATCAGGAAGACAAGCACCTCATACCCGAAGGCAATCTCATCGAGATAAAATTCGAAGACTTCGAACAGAATGCTCTCGAAATGACACAGCGAATTTATGAGACGCTTTCGCTGCCAGGTTTTGAAAAAGCCCGTCCTGCTTTCGAAACTTATATCAACGGGAAAAAAGGCTATAAAAAAAATAGATACAATTACGACCCGGCAACGGTAAACATTGTCGAAAAAAATTGGGACTTTGCCCTAAATGAATGGGGATACAAACTCTAATGCACACAGAAAGGCCGATACACAATGTATCGGCCTTTCTGTTAATTTTCCCCCAACATTACCTAAATAAGATTGCACCTGCCCACAAAGCTATCGCATCATTTGGATTTATTACGAAATTTCATTTTCTTTGTGTAGTGTAAAATGTAACATTTACAAACTACACATTCATGTTCCCTTAAATCAAAATTCCATATGAAAAACTATCCTAAAATCGGTATCCGTCCTGTTATCGACGGACGGCAAGGCGGCGTAAGAGAAAGCCTTGAAGAAAAGACCATGAGCTTGGCAAAAGCTGTTGCAGAGCTCATATCGAGTCACGTAAGATACAGCGACGGCACACCGGTAGAGTGTGTTATTGCCGACGGTACGATAGGTCGCGTAGGAGAAACAGCCGCATGTCAGGCAAAATTCGAACGCGAAGGCGTGGGTGCCACCATTACCGTCACCTCGTGCTGGTGCTATGGCTCCGAGACCATGGATATGCATCCCCACTGGCCCAAAGCCGTCTGGGGATTCAACGGTACCGAGCGTCCCGGTGCCGTATATCTGGCTGCCGTACTGGCTGCCCACGCACAGAAAGGGCTTCCCGCATTCGGCATCTACGGGCACGATGTACAAGACCTCGACGACAACACCATACCCCAAGACGTAGCCGAAAAAATACTGCGCTGGGCTCGTGCCGCTGTGGCCGTAACTCAAATGCGAGGTGGCAGCTCCCTCTCCATCGGCAGCCAGTGCATGGGCATTGCCGGAAGTATCGTCGACCAGGACTTCTTCCAAGAATACCTCGGCATGCGCAACGAAAGTGTCGATGAAGTCGAAATACTCCGTCGTATGGATGAAGGCATCTACGACAAGGAAGAGTATGCCAAAGCCATGGCTTGGGTCGAGAAATATTGTAAAGTAAACGAAGGGTGGGATAAGAACCGCCCTGAAAAGCAGAAAGACCGCAACGCAAAAGAGGCCGATTGGGAATTTGTCGTCAAGATGACCCTTATCATACGCGACCTGATGCTGGGAAATCCGCGTTTGCAAGAGTTGGGCTTCAAAGAAGAAGCCATCGGCCACCATGCCATTGCAGCCGGCTTCCAGGGACAACGCCAATGGACCGACTGGAAACCGAATGGTGATTTCAGCGAAGCACTTCTGTGCAGCACATTCGACTGGAACGGCATACGTGAGCCCTATATACTGGCTACTGAAAACGACGCCTGCAACGGCATCGCCATGCTCTTTGGAAAACTCTTGACTGGCTGCGGACAGATGTTCTCCGATGTACGCACCTATTGGAGCCCCGAAGCCGTGAAACGTGTTACCGGTAAAGAGTTGACCGGCCGCGCCGCCAACGGTATCATACACCTTATCAACTCGGGAGCCACCACACTCGATGCCACAGGTGCCAGCCTCAATGCGTCGGGTGAACCCTGCATGAAACCCTGTTGGGAAATGACCGATGCCGACGCTGAGGCCTGTCTTAAAAATACCAGTTGGATGCCGGCCGACAGAGATTACTTCCGGGGAGGCGGTTTCTCCTCTCACTTCCTGTCAAAAGGCGAAATGCCCGTAACCATGATGCGTCTGAACCTCGTCAAAGGTCTAGGTCCCGTACTGCAAATAGCCGAAGGTTGGACAGTCGATATCGACCCTGAAATTTTCGACATCATCAACATGCGCACCGACCCCACTTGGCCTACTACATGGTTTGTACCCCGTCTCTGCGACAAACCGGCATTTAAAGATGTATATTCGGTTATGAACAACTGGGGAGCCAACCACGGAGCCATCTCCTACGGACACATCGGAGCCGATCTCATTACACTGGCATCAATGCTCCGCATACCCGTATGTATGCACAATGTCGACGAAGAAAAGATATTCCGTCCCTCGGCATGGAACGCCTTCGGCATGGACAAGGAGGGCGCCGACTATCGGGCCTGCGCCGCTTACGGACCTATCTACAAATAATCCGAAACCCAAAACTATAAAATAAAACTATGATTAACAGATTTGTTCTCAACGAAGTATCCTACTTCGGACCGGGCGCCCGCGAAGTGCTGCCCAAAGAAATAAAACGTCTCGGCCTGCACAAAGCATTCGTAGCCACCGACAAAGACCTCATTAAATTCGGCGTAGCCGACAAAGTACTTTCCGTACTGAAAAACGCCGGTATCCCATATGAAATATTCAGCGACATCAAGCCCAACCCCACTGTGGCCAATGTCAATGCCGGAGTAAAGGCCTTTGCCGAATCGGGTGCTGACTTTATACTGGCTATTGGCGGTGGCTCTTCGATTGACACATCTAAGGCCATCGGTATTATTACCAACAATCCTGAGTTTAGCGACGTTGTATCGCTGGAAGGTGTGGCCGACACCAAGAAGAAATCGGTGCCCATCATCGCCCTGCCTACTACGGCCGGAACCGCAGCCGAAGTAACCATCAACTATGTCATCACTGATGAGAAGAACGAGAAAAAGATGGTGTGTGTCGACCCGAACGATATTCCTGCCATCGCCATCATCGATGCCGAACTGATGTACACTCTTCCCAAGGGACTGACAGCCTCTACCGGACTCGATGCTCTGACCCACGCCATCGAAGGCCTTATCACCAAAGGCGCCTGGGAAATGAGCGACATGTTCGAAATCAAAGCCATTGAGATGATAAACCGTTATCTCGAAACGGCTGTCAACGAACCCCAAAATGCCGAAGCTCGCAACGGTATGGCCGTAGCACAATATATCGCCGGTATGGCCTTCTCCAATGTCGGACTGGGTGTCGTTCACGGTATGGCTCACCCGCTCGGTGCCATCTTCGATATTCCCCACGGTGTAGCCAACGCCCTGCTGTTGCCCACCATCATGGAATTCAATGCTCCCGCTGCTCTCGACAAATACGTTACGATAGCCAAAGCCATGAATGTATACAAAGAGGGTATGAGCAAAGAAGAGGCTGCTCAGGCTGCCGTCGACGCCGTAAAAGCACTCTCGATAAGAGTAGGTATTCCGCAACACCTGAGCGAACTGGGCATCAAGGAAAGCGACCTGCCCAAACTGGCCGACTCGGCCATCGCCGACGTCTGCACGCCCGGCAACCCGCGCGAGGTAACCCGAGACATCATTCTCGACCTTTACAAGAAAGTTCTCTAAATCATACTCCACAGGGGTTGTACCGGTTCTTCGGTACAACCCCTTACCATATTAAGTCTGAGGTTTAAACTCGCCGACATTCGTGCAACATCCGACTATTGTCTGGCTGTATCTCTATGCGAAATATCTCAGACTTGAAGGAAAGCACAGTTTCTTATTATTTTACACCGCCTTAAATACACACATGGAAACACCTCAAACCGGATACAAAGTCAAAGACTATCAACAACCGGTGAAACGATATTGCCAGACACTCAGTCTGAAAGAAAACCCCGAACTGATTGCCGAGTACAAGAAACGGCACCGACAGGAAAACGCATGGCCCGAGATACTGGCCGGCATCAAAGAGGTCGGCATTCTTGAAATGGAGATTTATATCTTGGGCAGCCGGCTGTTCATGATTGTGGAAACACCTCTCGATTTCGACTGGGAGACCGCCATGAAACGGCTCAGTACCCTACCCCGCCAACAAGAATGGGAAGACTACATGTCGATATTCCAACAAGCTGCCGAAGGGGCCTCTTCGGCCGAAAAATGGCAACTCATGGAACGTATGTTCAAATTATATTGACCGAGTACCTAAAAACTTTTCTCAACGGCTTTTAAGAATCCTCTACAAAATATACGTTCTACGATTAAAGATTGGTTCTGAAAAAGGCGTGATAATTTATCTTATATCCATTCAAAAAACACTCGAATGAAACAAAAAACAAGTTTGGTACGAATGGCAGATGGGAGAAACCTGCTGGTACCTTTTATATTGATTACTACACTCTTTTTCCTATGGGGATTTGCTCACAGCATTTTAGATGTTTTGAATAAGCATTTTCAAGATGTTTTGGAAATTAACCGGACAAAATCGGCTCTGGTTCAAGCTGTCGTGTACAGCGGTTATTTCTTAATGGCATTACCGGCGGGAGAAATCATCCGCCGATTCGGATACAGGGCCGGTGTCTTGACAGGTCTTCTCCTTTATGGTTGCGGAGCATTGCTTTTTATACCCGGAGGCCAAATCAAATCGTTCGAATTCTTTCTGTTCTCCCTCTTTATCATCGGTTGCGGATTGACGTGCCTCGAAACGGCAGCCAACCC
>CAJLYN010000093.1 GCA_905210875.1 uncultured Bacteroides sp.
GTTTGAAGTATATGATGCCCGCCGGGAAGAAAAAAATCCGTTTATAAACCGTTTACGGGAGGCCGACCCACAACTTTATGAAGATATGGTGAAGTGGGGGCGTCGTAATATTGCTTGTCTGACGATAGCTCCTACGGGTACGACCAGTCTTATGACGCAGACCACTTCGGGTATCGAACCGGTATTTATGCCGGTTTACCGTCGCCGTCGCAAGGTGAATCCTAACGATGCCGATGTGAGAGTAGATTACATCGATGAGTCGGGCGACGCCTTTGAAGAATATCTGGTTTACCACCATAAGTTTGTAACTTGGATGAAGATGAACGGATATGAGGTACGTAACGATTATACCCAAAGCGAGATAGACGAAATCATTTCGCATTCTCCTTACTACAAAGCAACGTCGAACGATATCGATTGGATGCAAAAAGTGCGTATGCAAGGTCGGGTGCAGAAATGGGTCGACCATTCCATCAGCGTGACCATCAACTTGCCGGCCGATGTTACAGAAGAACTGGTGGGCGACCTCTATGTCGAGGCCTGGCGTTGCGGATGCAAAGGCTGTACGGTCTATCGCGAAGGTTCCCGTTCGGGAGTGCTGATAGCGGTGCAGAAAGAGGCCAAGAAAGAAAAAGAGAAAGAGGCGGCTGCTCAACAAACCAGTGTGCAAGGCGATATGGTGCGTCCCACAGAATTGGAAGCCGATGTGGTGCGTTTCCAAAACAACCGCGAGAAGTGGATTGCCTTTATCGGTCTGAAAGATGGTAAGCCCTATGAAATATTTACCGGTCTGGCCGATGATGACGATGGCATATCAATACCCAAAAATATCACCAAAGGAAAGATTATCAAGGCTTACGACGAGAACGGAAACAAGCATTACGACTTCCAGTTCCGCAACAAGCGAGGATATAAGACCACAATTGAAGGCCTCTCCGAGAAGTTCAATCCCGAGTATTGGAATTATGCCAAACTTATTTCGGGCGTACTTCGCTATGGCATGCCCATCGAGCAGGTTCTTAAATTGGTCGGCTCACTGCAATTGAATAGCGAAAATATCAATACCTGGAAAAACGGTGTAGAACGGGCGTTGAAGAAATATATGCCCAATGGTGCCAGTGCCAGTGGTCAGAAGTGCCCGAAATGCGGCCAGGAGACCCTTGTTTATCAAGAAGGTTGTCTGATATGTACTTCATGTGGAACCTCTAAGTGCGGATAATGCGAATAACGTTTTTCATTGAATATCACACCCGTTGGGGACAACAACTATTGTTGAGCGGCGATATAGAATCTTTGGGTTCGAACAGTGAAGAGCATGCGCTTCCTATGCAATATGTCGACGATGGCTGGTGGACAGCCACCATCGACATCGACCCGAATCAGACATTTGCCTATCGGTATTTGTTGCGTGAAGACGGAGTCATATCTCGAAAAGAGTGGGGCGGGGAACATTGTTTCCGCCCCACTCTTGGCATTTCGGACTATCAAGTGTATGACGAGTGGCGTGCGATTGCACAAGACAAGGCGTTTCTCTCTTCGGCTGTATTACGATGCGGACTTCTTCATCGTGAGAACCAGAACAAAGAGGCTGACGATTGTTGTGCCGGTGTAAGATTTGAAGTGACGGCTCCTGCACTTTTACCGCACGAAACCCTGGCCGTGGTCGGCTCATTTACAGACAATCCTTGGAGTGTAGAGGAATCCTGTCTTATGTCCGACGCTCGTTATCCGGTGTGGTCGGTAACCCTCTCTCCCGAAATATTGCGTCTCCGGGTTGAATATAAATTTGTCGTTGTCGATAAGGCCTCACATCGTATTGTGGCGTGGGAAGAGGGTGCAAACCGTCGGTTGCCGCTGTGGGTGAGTCGGCCAGGCGAAACAATTATTGCCTCTGCCGCCCATTTACGACTGTTCCGTCCGTTGTGGAAAGGAGCCGGAGTGGCCATACCCGTATTCTCGTTACGTTCCGAGGAGAGTTGGGGTATAGGCGAGTTTCTCGATATTGAAAAAATGGTCGACTGGGCAGTGATTACCGGGCAACGACTTATACAGCTATTGCCTGTCAACGACACAACCATGTGGCATACTTGGCTCGACTCATATCCCTATCGGGCCAACTCGGTGTATGCTCTTCATCCGGCTTATCTGCATCTGCCTGCTGTTGGGCGCCTGGCCGACGAAGCACTTATGGCCGGCTATGAACGACGTGCTGCCGAGTTGAATGCTTTGTCCACGGTCGATTACGAATCGGTAATTGGCTTGAAAGAAGAATATATGCGTCGACTCTTTGCCGAGATAGGTGCTCAGACGTTGTCCACGACCGATTACCAGCGATTTTTTAGTGAAAACAAGGCTTGGCTTGTACCTTACGCCGCCTTCTGTTACTTGCGGGATACGCAGCATACACCGGTATGGAAACAGTGGGGAGAGTATGCCGAGTACGACCCCGAAAAGATAGCCGGACTTACCGCTGAAAGCAGCGACGCTTATCCTTTGGTATCCCGATACTATTTCGAACAGTACCATCTGCATCGACAACTGTCTCAAGTCAGAGATTATGCCCGGAGTCATGGCGTTGTTATCAAAGGTGATTTGCCTATCGGAGTAAGTCACGAAAGTGTAGATGCCTGGGTCAACCCACACCTGTTTCACCTCAATATGTGTGCCGGAGCTCCTCCCGATGATTTTTCGGTTACGGGGCAGAATTGGGGGTTTCCTACCTATAATTGGCAAGAGATGTCCAACGACGGATATAGTTGGTGGAAAGCTCGTTTTACCAACATGGCCGAATATTTCGATGCTTACCGCATAGACCATATTTTGGGATTTTTCCGTATATGGGAAATTCCCGATACGGCTGTTGAGGGGTTGCCGGGACATTTCAATGCGGCATTGCCATTTACGGTCGACGAGTTGGCTCATTATGGTTTCTCTTTCAATGAAGACCGTCATGCCCGGCCCTATATTCGAGAAGAGATGCTTCCTGCACTTTTCGGCGCCTATGCACAAGAGGTGTGTGATAATTACCTGCGTCGGAGCAACGACGGAACATTCCGATTGAAAGAGTCGGTAGATAATCAGAAAAAGATATCGGCACTTTTCGATGACGTTTGCGACGAAAGAGCTCAGATGATAAAACGTGGTCTCTTCCGTTTGACCGATGAGGTGCTTTTTGTCCGGGACCCCTACAAAGAACACACATGGCACCCACGTATTATGGCCTATGATACATATAGTTTCAAGGCACTCTCTCCCGAAATGCAACAAAGCTTCCGGCATCTGCACGAAGATTTCTATTACAGTCGGCACAATGATTTCTGGCGAGAAGAGGCAATGAGGAAATTGCCGACACTCTTGTCGTCGACCCAGATGTTGGTCTGTGGAGAAGATTTGGGCATGATACCCCAGTGTGTGCCAGATGTGATGGAACGCTTGCAGATTCTTTCTCTGGAAATCGAACGCATGCCCAAGGAATGGGGTAGAGAGTTTGGCGACACAAGTCGGTATCCATATCTTTCGGTGTGTACCACATCGACCCATGATATGTCGGGAATACGCGGTTGGTGGGAAGAAGATTTCTCGAGAACACAACGCTATTACAATACGGTCTTACACCGTGAGGGTATTCCCCCCGAGGAATGTCCGCCCTACATCTGCGAAGAAATTATCTGTCGGCATTTGGAGTCACCGTCGATGTGGGTGATTCTGCCTTTACAGGATTGGTTGTCGATATGTCTCGACATACGGGTCCCCGATCCGTCGGTCGAGCGTATCAATGTGCCCTCTAATCCCAGAAATTATTGGCGTTATCGCATGCATTTAACTCTTGAAACCCTTATTCGTCAAGACAAGTTGAATGCAAAGATAAAAGAGATGATTGTTCGGGCATCTCGAGGGTGAGGCTTTTTAGGCGGAAAGTATGCTTCACAAATAATCGTCGGGAGAGTTTGTCGAGAAAGATAAATGTGTTATTTTTGCCTTAGATAAACTTGTGTACAGCATGAAAGAACTAGTGTCGAAAACGCGAAAACTTCTTGTCGATACGGCACGACAGTTGTTCGCACAGAAAGGCATAGACAATACGACGATGAACCTTATAGCAGTGGCTTCTGGTAAAGGTCGGCGTACGCTGTACACATATTTCCGAAGTAAAACGGAAATCTATCAGGCCGTTATTGAGTCGGAACTGTCTCATCTCGTTCATCAGTTAACCGATGTTATGGGGAGAGACCTGCCACCCGATGAGAAATTGACCGTCTATATACAAGTGCGGCTGGAAGTTTTTAGAGAGACTATTCTGCGTAATGGCACGTTGAAGGCTGAATTTTTTAGAGATATTCGTAAAGTTGAAGCGGCCCGCAAGAATATCGACCGACAAGAAGTGGAGTTCCTTCGTCGCATTATCGATGAAGGAATAAAGATGGGCATTTTCAAGCCAAAACCCGTATTGCCAACATCGTGGGTCATACATTGTTGTCTTAAAGGATTGGAAATACCTTATTTGAAAGGTGTTTTTTCTGATATGGGTTTTGACTCGGCTCGATTGAAGGAATTTATTGCCGACATGACCAAATCGTGTCTCGGTTATGAAAGAAATATGCAATCACAATTTTAAAAAGAAGAATATGAAATTACTCGAAGGAAAAGTGGCCCTCATTACAGGTGCCGCCCGCGGTATAGGAAAAGCCGTGGCCATGAAATTTGCACAAGAAGGTGCCAATATTGCTTTCACCGATTTGCTGATCGATGAGAACGGAAAAGCTACCGAAGCCGAGATTGCTGCTTTGGGTGTAAAGGCAAAAGGTTATGCCTCGAATGCCGCCAACTTTGAAGAGACCGAGAAGGTTGTCAATCAAGTTAAAGAAGACTTCGGCTCGATAGATATTCTTGTCAACAATGCCGGAATCACCAAAGACGGCTTGATGATGCGTATGAGCGAAGCTCAATGGGATGCTGTCATCAACGTAAACTTGAAATCGGCTTTCAATTTCATACACGCCTGCACCCCCATTATGATGCGTCAGAAGAGCGGCAGCATCATCAACATGGCATCGGTAGTGGGTGTTCACGGTAATGCCGGGCAAGCCAACTATTCAGCTTCCAAGGCCGGTATGATAGGTTTGGCCAAATCTATTGCCCAGGAGTTGGGTTCGCGTGGTATTCGTGCCAATGCCATTGCTCCCGGTTTTATCATTACCGACATGACGGCCAAACTTCCCGATGATGTCAAGGCTGAGTGGTGCAAGAAGATTCCTCTCCGTCGTGGCGGAACACCTGAAGATGTTGCCAATATTGCTACATTCCTCGCATCGGATATGTCGTCGTATGTATCGGGTCAAGTGATACAAGTCGACGGCGGTATGAATATGTAATGCCATCCGTATGGAAGTCTTGTATGAAGACAATCATCTGATTATCGTCAATAAGAACGTATCCGAAATCGTTCAAGGCGACGAGACTGGCGATACTCCGCTGAGCGAGACATTGAAGTTTTGGCTTAAAGAGAAATATCAAAAGCCGGGTAATGTTTTTGTGGGGGTAACCCATCGTCTCGACCGTCCGGTGAGTGGGTTGGTTGTCTTTGCCAAGACCAGCAAAGCGTTGGCGCGGCTCAATGAGATGTTTCGTACCGGTGAAGTGAAAAAGACCTATTGGGCGATTGTACAACCGGCACCCGAACGAGAGGCCGATGAGTTGAGACACTATCTTGTACGAAACGAGAAACTTAACAAGTCGGTGGCTTGGGATAGACCGAGGCCCGATGCCAAAGAAGCCGTACTTTCTTATCGCACATTGGCACGAAGCGATAATTATACGTTACTGGAAGTTTCTCTCAAAACAGGGCGCCATCACCAGATTCGTTGCCAGTTGGCCAAGATTGGCTCTCCTATTAAGGGAGATTTGAAGTATGGAGCCCGACGTTCCAACCCCGATGGTGGTATTTCGCTTCACGCACGGCGCATATCTTTTATACATCCGGTTTCGAAACAGCTTATCGATGTTACTGCCCCTGTGCCCGATGATGCTTTGTGGCGATATTTTGATAATGTCGTTTCTCCACAATGATAGGGCCTTTTAATAAAACCTGTAAAAAAGGAGATGAAAATTTTTTTCATCTCCTTTTTTATATGATATAGCAATCAATAGAGGATTTTTACTTGCTGTTTTTCTATTTTCTTTATGTCCTCTTCATCGATGTGTTTGTCGGTAATAAGAGTGTGTACCAGTGAGATGGGGCCAAGACTGGCAAACGAACTGTTCCCGATTTTGGAGGAGTCGGCTACTAGAAATATTTCGTCGGCCGATTGAATCATGGTCGATTTCACCACCAAATCACTCAAGCTAGGGTAGGTGAGGCGCATATCGCCCGAAATACCGGCCGTAGCCAGAAACAGTTTGTTGGCATGGAGTCCCTTTATCGAATTAGCCGCCATCTCTCCGGTCAGAGACAGGGTGGGGGCTTTGAATTCGCCACCGGTAACAATCAGATTAATATTGTGATTTTCTCCCAGAATAAGAGCAATGTTCAGGGCATTGGTAATGACGGTAAGCGTTTTTCCATTAATCAGAAGTTTGGCAATCTCGGTCGTCGTAGAGCCGGAATCAAGTATGATGGTATCGTTGTCTTTTATAAACGAAACGGCTTTCCGGGCAATCTCTTTTTTTTCTTCAATATGTGTCTGATTGAAGAGTTGTCCCGTTTTGGCAAATGTGCCTACATCTTTTAAGAAGGCACCGCCGTGTTCACGCTGTATGTAACCCATCTCTTCAAGGACTTCGAGGTCTTGACGAATGGTTACATCGGTTACATTGAAAATACGGCTCAAATCCTGCACTTTGGCGTGTCCGTCTTCCCGAATAAGATTCAGAATCTTTATTCTGCGTTGATTAAGGGCCATAAGCTTACATATTCTTGGTTAAACGATATTCAATAATTTGATTTATTGACACAATTCTCAACCCGTATTTGTTGGCAATCTCTTCCAGTTGTGGCAGGCGGGCCATGGTGCCGTCAGGGTTGAGTATCTCAATGAGGGCCCCTCCCGGGTTCATGCCGGCCATGCGGGTAAGGTCGAGCAGGGCTTCGGTGTGTCCGTCGCGTTCAAGCACACCATTGTCAGCCCCATAGAGCGGAAACACGTGTCCCGGACGAGCCAGTTCTTCGGGTTTGATTGAGCCTGTGACCAATGCTTTAATAGTCGTAGCCCGGTCGTATGCCGAAACACCGGTAGTGCAACCGTATCCTCGAAGATCGACCGACATCGTGAACGGGGTTCCCAAGAGCGAAGTATTTTCTTCGGCCATGGGCGCAAGTTGCAATTCCCGGCAGCGGGTACGAGGTAACGGAGCACATAACAATCCGCGACCAACCGTAATCATGAAATTTACGGCATCGGGCGTAATTTTCTCTCCTGAGATGATAAAGTCGCCTTCGTTTTCTCTTTTTTCATCATCAATTACGATGACTATGCGCCCTTGCTTTATATCTTTCAGAACCGCATCAATTGTGCTGAGCATACGATAATATTTTATGGCAAAGGTAGATAAAAATACTTTGAAACGGAAATGTAGCAGCTTGTTTTTTTATTATTAATGTTTTGTATGATTCCGTTTTGCTTTTAATATTAATGTTTTAAACGAAACTAAATCCTGCTTTTATTTTTGTTTTACAGATATAAATATTAAAATAAGTGAAAATGTTTTTGTTTTCTTTCGATTTTCTTGTTTCTTTATTTTTAGTTTCTTTTATTTGCAATACAAATTAACGAGAAAACCATGAAGACAAAAGATTTGGAGTTACAGTCGGAAAGAAATCGAAAACGGTTGGTCGAGATCGTATATAAAGCCAAAGCCGGTCACATCGGTGGAGATCTTTCCTGTTTGAATGTTCTGACTGCTCTCTATTATGAAATAATGCGAGTAGATGCCGGTAATCCAAAGTGGCCGGCTCGAGATCGTTTTATTATGAGTAAAGGGCATTGTGTGGAGGCCTTGTATGTAACACTTGAATCGAAAGGTTTTATCTCCTCTGAGGTGGTA
>CAJLYN010000094.1 GCA_905210875.1 uncultured Bacteroides sp.
CCTTCGACCTTGTGGTGGCAGGCCATTTCGAGCGTGTACATGCGGGCGATGCAGTAGTTGCTGTGTCCGCAATTGTTGCAGGCGTTTTCTTCGCGGGCCATGCGGTTCACGAAGTCGGGTTCGTTGAGCAGGGCACGCCCCATTTGCACGGCCTCGAAGCCGCAGTCGAGTACTTCATCGATTTTTTTCCGTGATATGAGTCCTCCCACATAGACCAGCGGTATGTGCAACTCTTTTCTGAATTTGAGTGCATCATCGAGGAAGTAGGCCTCTTTGAACGGTACGGGGGGCACCATCAGGCGACCAAACATTTTGACGCCGTATTTCAGCCACCAGCAGTCCATGTAGTAGGTCATCGTCTTGATGGGCATGGCTCCGCGCATCACATACATGGGCGCACGGCTCACAAAGCCGCCGCTCAGTACCAGGGCGTGGGCGCCCGACTGTTCCAGCCGGCGGGCTACTTGCAGGGTCTCGTCGATTTCCATGCCCCCTTTGAAACCGTCGCGCATGTTCATCTTTACGAAGACGGCGAGGTCGTTCCCGGCGGCTTTCATCACCTCGTCCATGCACATGTCCATGAAGCGCATGCGGTTTTCGAGCGAGCCGCCGTATTCGTCTTTGCGGTGGTTGGTGTAGGGCGAGAGAAACTGGCTGATGAGGTAGCCGTGCCCGGCGTGTATCTCTACGGCATCGAAGCCGGCCTCACGGGCCAAGTTCACGGCACGGCCGAAGTTCTTGGCCATCTCGGGCAGTTCCCGTTTGTGCAGCCCGCGCACGAGGGTGGGTGAGTAGATGTTGAATCCGCTTGATGCCGAGACTGGGGTAACGCCACATATTTTCTTGTGCGACATGTTGCCGCAGTGGCCCAACTGTATCGATACGGCGGCACCCGAACGGTGTATGTCGTCGGTGATTTCTTTCAGCCCCGGAACGATTTCGGGGCGCATCCACAATTGGCGGTCAAACGACAGTCCGCTTTGGCACACGGCCGCATAGGCGATGGTGGTCATGCCCACGCCGCCGTCGGCCACCGATTTGTGGTAGTCGTGCAGCATTTGCGAAGGTTTGTTACCGGGACACATGCTTTCAAAGGCGGCCGAGCGTATGGTGCGGTTGCGCAGGGTGAGCGGTCCGAAGGTTATCGGGGTAAAGAGTTTGGAATCCATGATATGTCGATGTTTTACAAGATTAGTAGAGGAAGGGGAAGATGCGTTTGCGGCGCCCCATCTGCGGGCCGAATTCTTCTTGATAGCGGTGATAGATGGCGTTGGCGCGGGGCACGAGATTGGCAAATGTCCACCAGGCAAACACCGCTCCGGCGGCCGACCAGGTGAGAATGGCAAAGCCTGTCCACTCGACCAGTTCGCCAAAGTAGTTGGCCGAGGTTACATACCGGTAGAGCCCTTTCTGCGGCAGGTAGTGGCGTGTGTCGCCCGGCTTGCGCAGGTGGCGTATTACGTTGTCGGAGTGCCAGTTGATGGCCATGCCTGAGAGGAATATGAGGGTGCCGATGATGAATGTCGGCGAGGTGAGCCAGCCGGTCGTGTAGCGGTCGGCCGGGGCGAGGTAAAAGAGCCATTCGCCCTGCATGAATCCGTTCAGTACGTTGAAAACCACCCCCATGAGCATGATGCTCACCGGCATGCGGCTTTTCCCTTTCATGAGGAAGGGAAAGACAAACGACCGCTGGAAATAGTGCAGCTCGAAAAGCAGGAAGATGATGAGCGGTGCCGCTTCAAACCGCCGTTCCGACCCCCACCACAACAGGGCCATGACGATGAATACCGGAGCTTCCATCAGCACCCAGGCCACCTTGTTGTTGAGCGAGATGCCCCAGCGGCTGTCTCTGAACATACCATATCCGGCTTTCAGAAAATAGAGCGCTACAAAAACGATGGCGGCTATGCCGCTCATTATGAGTAAAAAGAGATTAAACTCCTCGGGAGTGATTCTTGCCATGATGACGATTCTGTGCATGAGTAAATAAGATGGTGTCCCCGTCTTTGGAACGGCTAAACCGTTGACAAAAGTAACGAAAAACTTTCGTTTCCCCAAGAAGTTTTTTTCGTATTTTTTGGATAAGAAGGAATAACATACTTCTTAAAAATTGTACCTTTGCGCCGAATTTTTCAATAGGTATGCAATATGGTACGGCAATGTGCTATTCTGTTCGGTTGCTTGGCCTTAGGTGAACTGGTTGTCTATCTCACCGGGGTGAAGCTCCCGTCGAGCATCATCGGAATGTTGTTGCTCACGTTGTTTCTTAAACTGGGCTGGGTCAAGTTGCATTGGGTGCGCGGCCTGGCCGATTTTCTGGTTGCCAATTTGGGATTCTTTTTTGTTCCACCGGGAGTGGCGCTCATGCTCTATTTCGACGTGATAGCTGCCCAGTTCTGGCCCATCGTCATTGCAACGGTAGTCAGCACCATATTGGTGCTGGTCGTTACCGGATGGTCTCACCAAATAACCCGTAAAACCAATGGACTTCTTAGAAAATAAATTCTTTCTGCTTGCGCTTACCTTTGTATTCTTTTTCGGAGCCAAAGTATTACAGAAGAAAACAGGATTTGTCTTGCTCAATCCCATCTTGATAACCATCGCCCTGCTCATCGTCTTTCTGCGCTTCACCGGCATCAGTTACGACACCTATCAGGAGGGCGGGTACCTCATCGAGTTTTGGCTCAAACCCGCTGTTGTGGCCCTCGGCGTACCCCTTTACCTGCAACTCGAAACCATTAAGAAACAGCTCCTGCCCATCATCATCTCCGAGTTGGTGGGCTGCCTCGTGGGTATCGTCTCGGTGGTGCTGGTGGCCAAGCTGTTGGGTGCCACGCAGGAGGTCATCGTGTCGCTGGCGTCGAAGTCGGTAACCACCCCCATCGCCATGGAGGTGACGCAGGCCGTCGGCGGCATACCCTCGCTCACGGCCGCCGTGGTGGTGTGTGTGGGCATCTTCGGGGCGATATTCGGCTTCAAGGTGTTGTCGATTGGCCATGTCAAGAGTCCCATCGCACAGGGGCTCTCCATGGGGACCGCCTCCCACGCCGTGGGAACCTCGGCGGCTATGGAGGTTAGCGGCAAGTATGGCGCCTATGCCAGTCTCGGTCTCACCCTCAACGGTATCTTTACCGCCTTGCTCACCCCCACGATACTCCGCCTGCTGGGGTTGCTCTGATATTCGATAGAGTTCTTTGCAGAGATTTTTTGTCTTCTGTTGTATGTCGCTTTTGCTCAGGCAAAAAAAGAAATGTTTTCGTCCCTTGCCTCTGCGCTCGCCTTTCACTATCTTTTCAGAAGACAGGATTCGGCTCGGCATAGTCAATGAGTGAAAACTTTGTTTTCCCCTTGCCTCTGCGCTCGCCTTTCACTATCTTTGTCGGGGAGGGCTGTTTGGTGGCGCGGGTGGGTATCTGCGGGTACTGACCGGATGCGACAGGCTGCCTGGCTGAAAAAAGAATATTTTATATGAAACTATCTGATAACTGGTTTACGACGGTGACCGAGAGCGACAACGGGGCCGTGATGTTTGTGAGTGGCCGCGACGAGATCGATGCCTTTATGGAGTCGGGCAAGTTGCGCGAGCGCGTAGAGATAACCTGGCCCTATGAATCCGATGCACAGGGCATGCCCACCGAGGAAGAGTCGATGCGTATGGAGGCTCCGCAGGAGGCTTTGCGCAAAGCCATGGAGAAGGACAAACTGGCCATTCTCACCGGTATCTATACGGGCGACGGTGCCCGCACCTGGGTTTTCTATACCCGTAATATCCCGGCTTTCGGCGAGCGGCTCAATCAGGCTTTGGCCCCGTTTGAACAGCTGCCCATTACCATCTATACCGAAAAAGATGCCGAGTGGAACGAATACCGCGAGATGCGTACGCTCTGCGGCGACGCCTGTCGCGACCTTCTTTTCGACGACGACGAGGAGTAGCCACCGGCTTCATTGCAGCAACGGTGTGCTGTTGCCGGCAAGCGGCTGCTGATGGCACGATGGCCGTCGGGTGTCTGTGGTGTGGGTCACGGGGCCTGCTGTCTGTTGATAGGGCAGGGCAATATGTCGGGCGGCTTTTCTCTCTGAACTGGTATCGACGTGAAGTCGAGCGTCGAAAATAATTTTCTCAGATATTTGTCGTGGAGGCCGGCTATATTCATGGAATATAGCGAGTGCCCGTGTGTTGTCGGTGAGGGAGAAACAATCCTCTCAGCTTTTGTTGTTGTGCTTGATTTTCTGTATATTTGTTGCTCTTATGCCATATAATTACCCTTAAATTTTCCCAGAAAATGCACAAAGTGATTCTTTTTATGGTCATCTGTATGCTCGGGTTGGTCCGGGCGACAGCTTCTGAACCATTTGTCGTGTTTAAACAATCGGGGGCCGGTTTCCCTCTTATCAGCAACGGTAAGGTAGCCGATATACTTTTTGATGAGAATGACCAGAAAGGTATCGGTATTGCTGTGGAGAATCTGACCGAAGACTTCTCGCGCGTGTGCGGCCAGAAGCCTCGTAGGGTGACGGAGGTTACGCCGAACTGCATCATTGTGGGCAGCCTCGAATCGAAATACATCAAGTCTCTGATAAAGAGCCGTCGAATCGACAAGAAAGAGTTGCAGGGAAAAAACGAGAAATATATCATCACCACCATTTCCCGTCCGGCGAAGGGGGTGGAGCAGGCCCTGGTCATTGCCGGTAGCGACCGCCGTGGAACGATATACGGTATTTATGAACTCTCGCGGCAGCTGGGTGTCTCGCCCTGGTACTGGTGGATGGACGTCCCGGTGGTGAAACGCGACGAGGCCTATGTAATCCCCGGTCTGTATACCGACGGTGAGCCGGCTGTCAAGTATCGCGGAATCTTCCTCAACGACGAAGCTCCCTGCCTCACCGGGTGGGTCAAGCATTACTACGGTACCAATTATGGCGACCACCGTTTCTATGCCGATGTGTTCGAACTTATCCTGCGCCTGAAAGGCAACTTCTTGTGGCCGGCCATGTGGAGCTGGGCATTCTACGGCGATGACCCTCTCAACAGTGCCACGGCCGATGAGATGGGTATCATCATAGGTACCTCTCACCACGAACCCATGGCGCGCAACCATCAGGAGTGGTCGCGCAAGCGCAAAAGCTACGGGGCGTGGAACTACGTTACCAATCAGGCGGTACTCGACCGCTTTTTTAGGGAGGGTATCGAACGCATGAAAGATACCGAAGACCTGGTTACCATAGGAATACGTGGCGACGGCGACGCTGCCATGAGCGACGAGACCAACGTCGAACTGCTCGAAAATATCGTGGCCAACCAGCGCCGGATCATTGCCGACGTAACCGGTCGCCCGGAGCGGGAGACACCTCAGGTGTGGGCTTTGTACAAGGAGGTCCTCGACTATTACGACAAGGGCATGAAGGTGCCCGACGATGTCATCATTCTCCTGTGCGACGACAACTGGGGCAATGTGTGCCGGCTTCCCAATGAAAAAGAGCGCCGGCACCCCGGCGGTTGGGGCATGTACTATCATGTCGACTATGTAGGGGCGCCGCGTAACACCAAGTGGATAAACGTTACCCCCATACAGGGCATGTGGGAACAGTTGCATCTTACCTATCAGTATGGTGTCGACAAGTTGTGGGTGTTGAATGTGGGCGACCTCAAACCTATGGAGTACCCTATTACCCTCTTTCTCGACATGGCCTGGAATCCCGACCGCTATACCGTCGCCGACTTTATGAATCACCCCCGCGAGTTCTGTGCGCAGGTTTTTGGCGAGAGTCAGGCCGACGAGGCGGCCCGCATCTTGAATCTGTACAGCAAGTACAACGGTCGGGTAACGCCCGAAATGCTCGATGCAAAAACCTATAATCTCGAAACCGGAGAGTGGAAACAGGTGGCCGACGACTATGCCCGCCTTGAAGCTGAGGCCTTGCGTCAGTATATATCTCTCGCTCCTGAATACCGCGATGCCTACAAGCAGTTGCTGCTCTATCCGGTACAGGCCATGTCCAACCTCTACGAGATGTATTACGCCCAGGCTATGAACCATAAACTCTATGCCGAGAACAACCCCGAAGCCAATCGCTGGGCCGACAAGGTCGAGCAGACGTTTGCCCGCGACAAGGCCCTGAGCCAGGATTACAATCAGGTGATGTCCGGTGGGAAATGGAAGAATATGATGATTCAGAAACACATCGGCTATACCTCTTGGAACGACAATTTCCCGGCCGACAAGATGCCCGAAGTCTATCGCATAGCCGAGACCGGAAATACCGGCGGGTATGTCTATGCCCCCTCCGACGGTTATGTGGCGATGGAGGCCCCGCATTATTATGAAAGTCGGGCTGCCGAAGGTCTCGAATGGGTGACGGTACCCGATATGGGCCGCACGGCGGGTGGTGTTACCCTCATGCCGTATACCCGGCCGGTAGCCGGTTCGACCCTCTCTTACAAGACGACTCTTCCCCGCGAGGCGGTAGAGCAGGGGCGTGTAGATGTTACCGTGGTTGTGAAGTCGACCCTTGCTTTCCAGGACAGGAAGGGTCATACCTATGCCATCGGGTTCCGCGGCGGGGAAAGCCGTGTGGTCAATTTCAACCACAACCTCAACGAGCTGCCCGAGAATGTATATACCGTTTACTACCCGACCGTAGCCCGTCGCGTGGTAGAGAAGCAGGTAACCCTCACACTTCCCCCGTCGGCCGACGGCTCGTATGTCATCGAATTTACACCGCACCACCCGGCCATAGTCCTTGAAAAGATTATTGTCGACTATGGCGGATATTCTCCCTCGTACCTTTATGGCGGGGAGTCGCCGTGCCGGCGTGTAGTTGTTGAATAAAGTCTTAAAAATAGTACCATGAAAAAACTTCTTCTTTTTACGATAATTACGCTATGCGCCTTGACGTTTGGTCTGAACGACGGCCTGGCACGGGTGCGACTGCCGCAACATATCGCCTCGGGCATGGTATTGCAGCGCGAGCAGCCACTTACGTTGCACGGCTGGGGTGAGGCAGGCGAGAAAATCACCCTTACTTTTCGCGGAAAAAAATACCGTGCCACGACCGATTCGCAGGGCCTTTGGCAGATAACCCTTCCGGCTCAAAAGCCCGGCGGACCTTTTACGATGCGTGTCAACGATACGACGCTCACCGACGTGTGGGTGGGCGATGTGATACTCTGTGCCGGGCAGTCAAACATGGAACTGCCCGTGTCGCGCGTTGTCGACCTTTTTGCCGATGAGGTCGCCTCTTACGAGAATCGGGCCATTCGCCAGTTGCGCATACCCACCACCTATACCTTTGAAGGTCCGCAAGACGACCTGCCGTCCTGCCGCTGGGTGGCGCTTACCCCTGAGTCGGCCATGCAATTTTCGGCGCTGGGCTATTTCCTGGCCCGCCGGCTCTATGAGCGCACGGGAGTGCCTGTGGGTATTATCAACAATGCGGTGGGTGGTTCGGCCGTGGAGTCGTGGCTCGACGAAGCGTCGTTGCACGACTATCCGTCGATACGGAACACCCTCTATCTCAACCGCGATGAAGCCTATGTGCAGTCGGTTGTGAAGAGCGAACGTCTGCGCCGTCGCGTGTGGGTCGATGCCCTCAACCGTGAAGACCCCGGTTGCGGCCGCTGGGCGGCTTGTGCGACCGACGACAGCGACTGGGAGAGTCGCTCGCCTTTCGATCCCACCTGGGCACGCGATGCCGACGGCCGCGTGCTGAACGGGTCGACCTGGTGGCGTTATCACTTCGATGCTTTGACCCTCGATACTGCGCGGACCTCTCTTTTGCGGCTGGGCTGTCTGGTCGATGC
>CAJLYN010000095.1 GCA_905210875.1 uncultured Bacteroides sp.
CGTCGGTACGAGCCGATTTTGAATCGGCCATGAACCGCATCGTGCCCGAGGGGGCATCGTATTACACCCACACGCTCGAAGGCGACGACGACATGCCGGCGCATATCAAGTGTTCGTTGTTGGGGCCTTCCATCACATTGCCCGTTCGTGACGGGAAATTGGCGCTGGGCACCTGGCAGGGCATCTATCTGTGCGAGTTCCGCGATTACGGGGGTGAACGGCGTATCTTGGCTACCCTCTATTACTGATGGGGGGTAAGCACTCCGTATCGTTCGATAAGAGAAAGACGTTTCTCGACAAAGCTCTTGATAAGCAAAGCCGTCTCTTCCACTCCAAGTATGGAGGAATTTATCGACAGGTCGTACGACGACGATACACCCCACTCCTTGTCGGAGTAGAAGTTGTAGTAGCTGGCTCGTCTCTTGTCGGTCTTGATGGCTTTTTCTTCTGCCTCTTTCTCCGACAGTAAAGTATATTTCTTAATGCGGGCTATACGGTCGTTCATGGAGGCATGGATAAAGACCGAGATGCAGCGCGGGTTGTCGCGCAGTATGTAGTCGGCGCAGCGGCCCACGATGACACACGATTGCTTGCGGGCGATGTTATGTATCACATCGGACTGTAATTTGAAGATGGTCTCGTTGCACAGGGAGTTTCCGTAGTTGAACGACGAAAGTCCCAGCATGGCGTGATAAAAACCGGTGGGAGTCGTTTCGTCGGCTTTTTCAAAGAAGCGTGAGTCGATACCGCTTTCCTTGGCTGCTTCCTGCATCAGTTCTTTATCGTAATAGCCGATATTCATCAGTTGAGAGAGTCGTTTCCCTATTTCCCGGCCGCCACTACCAAACTGTCGGCCAATGGTAATGATAAAATTCTCGTTCATGGCAAAACTTTTTATGCACACAAATATATGTTTTTTCCCTCTAAGTTTATCGTCTCATCGACGGAAAAAGTGCAAGCTGCCGCTGCTGCATTTTCATGCTTATTCTTTCAATTGTCATTCTATTCTGAATAGTATCGGTAAAAGCCATAAAAACTGTTATTCTGTAATTGTTTTGTCGGAAATTATGTACATTTGTGCCATACTGCGACACTATGTCGCGTAACGTATAATCTTCCTGTCCAATATATGCGCCGACGATTTCTTCTGCTCCTCCTGTTCATTACCGGTCTGTGGCCGGTCATGGCGCAACTCAATACCGAACGTATTACATATATCGGACGCAATGCCCTCTATTTCGAAGATTATGTACTGGCCATACAGTATTTCAACCGGGTCATACAGGTGAAGCCCTATCTGGCCGATCCTTACTTTTACCGCTCTGTGGCCAAGTTAAGTCTGGAAGATTTTCTCGGGGCCGAAGCCGATGCTACCGAGGCAATAAAGCGCAATCCGTTTATTGTCGATGCCTATCAGGTGCGGGGTATCGCCCGGCAGAACACCGGTAATTATCAAGGAGCTATCGACGATTATACGTCCGGTTTGCGGTATGCGCCCGAGAATCGGGAGATGCTGCTCAACAAGGCCATAGCCGAAGTACAGTCGGAGCAATATCCACAGGCCGACACCACCTTTGCGCGGCTCATCGCTCTGCACCCCAACTATTATAATGCATATGTGAGTCGCGGACAATACCGCATCATGCAAGGCGATACAGTGGCAGCGCTGGCCGACCTAGATAAAGCCATCGAAGTTGATAAGCATCGGGCTCAGGCCTATTCACAGCGCGGGGTTCTCACCGCTCTTTATCGACGAGATTACGACGCGGCACTGGCCGACATCGACCGGGCTGTGCGTTTAGAACCCAACACGCCGTCGCATTACATCAACCGGGCATTGATACGATATTACCGCGAAGATCTGAGAGGTGCAATGGCCGATTACGACAAGGTCATATCGCTCGACCCTACCAACCTTATTGCCCGTTACAACCGGGGATTGCTGTTGTTGTCGGTGGGTGCTAAAAACGATGCTTTGGCCGACTTCAACTATTACCTGCAACGCGAGCCCGATAACCTGATGGCCCGATACAACCGGGCTATCCTGTTGAGCGACCTCGGTGAGTACCGGGCGGCTGTCGGCGATTTTGATGCCGTGCTCGAAGCCTATCCCGAGTTCTATCAGGGCCTTTATGCCCGTTCCGAGGCAAAGCGTCTGTCAGGTGATACGGCCGGCGGGAAAAAAGATTACCAGCAGGCCATGGCCTTGTATGAGGCATCGAAAAAGGCGGGAGCCACGCCGTCGGGCGATGATAAGGACGATACCGGAGCCGATTCGGAGAAAGTGCGAAAGGAATCGGACCGCAACATTAACAAGTTCGACCGCCTCCTCGTGGCCGACAATACCGCCGGCGTGGAGCCAGAGTATGCCAGCGAAATACGTGGTCGCATACAAGATCGATCGCAAAGAGTCGAAATCTCTCCTCAGTTCACGCTTACCTATTATGAGAAGAACGACGGTGTGCGCCGTAGCGTCGCCTATGTTCCTCAGTTGGCCGAGCTTAATCGCTCCCGTCTCTTCGCCAAACGGCTACTTCTGTCCAATGCCACCCAGCCCCTTGATTCGTTGCAGGCAGCGTCGCATTTTGCCTCGGGGTCGGACTATTCAAGGCTCATCGACATCAATCCCTCCAATCCCGTACCCTATTTCGGTCGGGCTATCGACTTTATGCTCTTGCAGGATTTCGACAATGCCTTGTCCGATCTCGACCATGTCGTGGCGTTGAGTCCCGATTTCATGTTTGCCTATTTCCTGCGGGCCTATGTCCGTTGTCGGCAGATAGAGTATATTCTTTCTACCACACCCGGCAAAAATCCTGTCGCGTATTCGCTTTCTACCTCCCCTGTTACAGCCGGCCAGTCGAGCAAACTCTCCGACCTTGGGCTGGTGCAGGAACCTTCGACGGTTGAATATGAAATGGTCCTGCGCGATTACGACCGGGCCATCGCCTTGGCTCCCGACTTTGCCTATGCCTATTACAACCGGGCCAATGTGCGGTGTAGCCGTCAGGATTTCAAGGCCGCCCTTGTCGATTACACTGCAGCCATCGAGCGTAACCCCGATTTTGCCGAAGCCTACTACAACCGCGGACTGGTGTATATCTATCTCGGTCGGAACGACGAAGGCATTGCCGACCTCAGCAAGGCCGGCGAGCTGGGCATCGTAGCTGCTTACAACGTTATCAAGCGGCTTAGCGATTAAAAGCAGGCCTTTTGTGATTCCATGCGGTTAGATTCAGACGTTCTATCTAATTATTGGGGTTGTCGTGACGGTGTGCGGCTTTTTTCTTATAGAATGGAACACGGTCAAAAGGTCGTGTCTTGCCCGGCTGATGACCTTTATCTCTCTTTTAGAGAAAGAAATCCGAAAAAATAATGTCGCATAGGTTTGCCCGAATAGTAAAATATCCCTACTTTTGTACGCTCGAAAAGTAGACTTTTCTTCATGCTCGATATGGCGGGTGGAAAAAAAGTCTGCCTTTTGCTCGGAAAAAAATCAGTAACGACCATCGCCGGGCTCCCTCGTAAAGAGTCGCGGTGAAGAAAGATGTAAGATTATGATAAAAATTACTTTCCCCGATAACTCGGTGAAGGAGTTTGCCGCCGGAACCACTCCGCTGCAAATCGCCGAGAGTATCAGCCAGCGGTTGGCCCAGGATGTGTTGGCCGCCAAAGTGAACGATCAGGATTGGGACCTCACCCGACCCATCGAGGGTGATGCCACCATACAATTATACAAGTGGGACGATCCCGAGGGCAAGCACGCTTTCTGGCACAGCTCGGCACACCTCATGGCCGAAGCCTTGCAGGAGCTCTATCCCGGCATCAAGTTTGGTATCGGTCCGGCCATTGAGAACGGATTCTATTACGATGTAGATCCGGGAGAGACGCCCATAAAAGAGAGCGACTTTGCCGCCATCGAAGCCAAGATGATGGAGTTGGCTGCCCGCAAAGAAGACATCGTGCGGAAAAACATTTCAAAGGCCGATGCCCTCAAAATGTTTGGCGATCGGGGCGAAGAGTATAAGGTAGAGCTCATCAGTGAACTCGAAGACGGTACCATCTCTACCTATACGCAAGGTGCCTTTACCGACCTCTGCCGTGGCCCGCACCTTCCCAATACGGCACCCATCAAGGCCGTTAAGATACTCTCACTGGCCGGTGCATACTGGCGTGGCGACGAAAAACGCCACCAACTCACCCGTCTGTACGGTATCACCTTCCCCAAGAAAAAAATGCTCGACGAGTACCTGACACTGCTCGAAGAGGCCAAGAAGCGCGACCACCGCAAGATAGGTAAGGAGATGGAACTCTTCATGTTCTCCGACACCGTAGGAAAAGGTCTTCCCTTGTGGTTGCCCAAAGGCACCGAGTTGCGTCTGCGTCTGCAATCGTTCCTCCGTCGCATACAGGCTCGCTACGACTATCAGGAGGTTATCACTCCACCCATCGGAAACAAGCTCCTCTACATCACATCGGGACACTATGCCAAGTATGGAAAGGATTCGTTCCAACCCATACACACCCCCGAGGAGGGCGAAGAGTACTTCCTCAAACCCATGAACTGCCCGCACCACTGCATGATATACAAGAACTCACCCCGTTCCTACAAAGACCTGCCCTTGCGACTGGCCGAGTTCGGAACCGTGTGCCGCTATGAGCAGAGCGGTGAGTTGCACGGTCTCACCCGTGTACGCAGTTTCACGCAGGACGATGCACACATCTTCTGCCGTCCCGACCAGGTGAAAGACGAATTCCTGCGGGTGATGGACATCATCTCCATCGTTTTCCGTTCGATGGATTTCCAGAACTTCGAAGCTCAGATTTCATTGCGAGACAAGGTAAACCGCGAAAAATACATCGGTAGCGAAGAAAACTGGGAAAAAGCCGAGCAGGCCATCATCGAGGCCTGTGAAGAAAAGGGGCTGAAAGCCAAAATTGAATATGGAGAAGCCGCCTTCTACGGTCCCAAACTCGACTTTATGGTTAAAGATGCCATCGGCCGCCGCTGGCAACTCGGTACCATACAGGTCGACTATAACCTGCCCGAACGATTCGAACTCGAATATACCGGAAGCGATAACCAGAAGCACCGCCCTGTGATGATTCACCGTGCACCTTTCGGTTCGATGGAACGTTTCGTCGCCGTACTCATCGAGCACACTGCCGGCAAGTTCCCCCTCTGGCTCACCCCCGAACAGGTGGTTGTAATGCCTATCAGTGAAAAGTTCAACGACTATGCCGAGAAGGTAGCCCATGAACTCAAACAGAAAGACATACGTGCTGTTGTCGATGGTCGTAACGAGAAGATTGGCCGCAAAATCCGCGACAATGAGTTGAAAAAAATACCCTATATGCTCATCGTTGGAGAAAAAGAGGCTGAAAATGGTGAAGTTTCTGTAAGAAAACAGGGCGAAGGTGATAAAGGTACGATGAAAATTACTACCTTTGCCGAAATTCTCACCAAAGAGGTTGAGAATATGATAAACCAATGGTAATTGAATGGAGAAAAACAACGAAGCAGGGAATAACAACAGACGAAACATTCCCCCCAAAAAAGACGGTGTAAACCAGTATTCTATAAACGAAAGAATACGGGCGCGTGAAGTCCGCCTTGTCGGAGAAAATGTGGAACAGGGAGTTTATTCCACCCACGAAGCGTTGCGCATTGCCGAAGAACAAGGTCTTGACCTGGTGGAGATTTCTCCCAATGCCGCCCCTCCCGTATGCCGCATCATCGATTACCAGAAGTTTCTTTATCAGCAAAAGAAGCGGCTGAAAGAGCAGAAAGCCAAATCGACGAAAGTCGTTATCAAGGAGATTCGTTTCGGACCGCAGACCGACGACCACGACTACAACTTCAAGCTCAAACATGCCAAGGGCTTCTTGGAAGAAGGTGCCAAGGTAAAAGCTTATGTTTTCTTCAAAGGTCGGTCGATACTCTTCAAGGAGCAAGGAGAAGTGCTGCTGTTGCGCTTTGCCAATGACCTCGAAGACTATGGTAAAGTAGAGCAGATGCCCCTTCTCGAAGGTAAACGCATGATTATCGTGCTTACCCCCAAGAAAAATAAATGAGGAAACTCAGCAACATAAAAAACTAAATTAAAAATTAGCAAAATGCCGAAGATGAAAACTAATTCCGGTGCCAAAAAAAGGTTTGCCCTTACCGGAACAGGAAAAATCAAAAGAAAACATGCTTTCAAAAGTCACATCCTGACCAAGAAGACGAAAAAACAGAAAAGAAACTTGACTCATTTCGGACTCGTCGATCGTGCCGACAAGAAGAATGTAAGAGAGTTGCTCACTTTGAGATAATCATCTTTTCAGTAACCTATTCGTCTTAAAAGCAATTTTCTAAAAAGCAGTATTAACCGAGTGTTTTAGCCCAAAGAGCTTCTCCTCGAGGAGAAGACGCTAACATTCAAAACAACTAAAACTATGCCAAGATCAGTAAATCACGTTGCTTCAAGAGCAAGAAGAAAAAAAATCCTGAAACTTACCCGCGGATACTATGGCGCGCGTAAAAATGTGTGGACCGTAGCCAAGAATACCTGGGAAAAAGGTCTTACCTACGCTTATCGCGACCGCAAAGCCAAAAAACGCAATTTCCGCGCCCTTTGGATTCAACGTATTAACGCCGCAGCTCGCCTCGAAGGTCTTTCCTATTCCAAATTGATGGGTGCCCTTCACAAAGCCGGAATCGAAATCAACCGCAAAGTTCTCGCCGACTTGGCCATGAACAATCCCGAAGCATTCCGCGCTATCGTGCTGCAAGCAAAAAATGCCCAGTAAAAGAGCAAATTGCAATAGAAGTAAGCCTCACTCTTGGAAGTGAGGCTTATTTTTTTTCGTCGAAATTTGTTTTTTTCAATTAATCGCTATATATTTGTCATAGTCAATTACGGTTAAGACATAAGATTGCGTCGTATTGGATTGGGAAACTCTTCAAATCTTATGAAATACCGAGACAAGCTTTCTTCTCCAATGGCGGGCCACGCCTTTATGGTATGCTTAGCACGGTGGATTACAAAGGGGGAGGGGCACTCAAATCCTGTCGTTCGGAGTTTCATCGCATCATACGGCGCAATCTCTTTTTTTGCTCTCTTGTGAGGGCTTTTTTTATGTCTGTACATTTCGGTGCTTTGTTGTCAATCATCTGTTTTGATGTTTTTTGTGTGTGACTGAGCCGGTGGTTGTTCGCTTTCCGGCATTGTTTTGCGTAGTAAAATATCCTTATCATTTGTATATCCGAAATCTTTGGCCCATCTTTGTGCCATATTTACAGAAGCAGAGTTTTGTAATCCTCATCGGAGGGCGAAAGCCGGATAAGATGACTGGGTAAAACCATCGTCTTACCCGGCTTTTCTGTTGCAAAGAGTCTGTGTTTAAAGAATAAGTGCCGTATGAAGGAGACTGGTCTCGATTTTGGAAACGAGAAAATATCTACCTTATTCAAAAAGTTGTTTTTCCCGACGCTCTTAGGTATGTTGAGTGTTTCGGCCGTAACCACCATTGATGGGATATTTGTGGGCCATGGAGTGGGTAGCGACGGTATTGCTGCCGTAAACATCTGTGTACCGCTGCTTATGTTTCTTACGGGAGTGGGCCTGATGGTGGGAGCCGGCTGTTCTGTTATTGCCTCAATACACCTTTCACAGGGTAAGTTCCTGTCTGCTCGGACCGGTGTAACGCAAGCGCTGCTTTTTGTCACGGTGGTTGCTTTACTGGTGCTCCTGTTGATCCTGACTTTCCCGAAGTCGATAGTTTATTGGCTTGGCGCCTCGCAGCACCTGTTG
>CAJLYN010000096.1 GCA_905210875.1 uncultured Bacteroides sp.
GTGCCGAACTGATGTTGAAACTGGTGCCGGCCAGCTCGTAAATTTCCTGTTCGATGGCGGCGAGCCGTTCGCCGAGGTCGGCCGACGAGCGGCGCAGGGCTTCGGTGTCGATGCGCACACCGCTTATCTCCATCTCGGCCAGTACCCGCACCAGCGGCATCTCTATGGCGTAGAAGAGATGTTCCATGCCTTCGCGGGCCAGCTCGGCTTCGAGGCGGTTTTTCAGTTGGAGGGTGATGTCGGCATCTTCGGCGGCATAGGGGTACACCTGTTCGGGGGCGACGTCGCGCATCGAGCGCTGGCCTTTCCCCTTGGGGCCGATGAGCTCTTCGATGTGAATGGTTTTGTAGCCGAGGTATATTTCGGCGAGGTAGTCCATGTTGTGTCGCTGCTCGGGTTGCAGGAGGTAGTGTGCCACCATCGTGTCGAAAAACGCTCCGGCGGGTCGCACGCCGTATCGTCGCATCATGATGTAGTCGTACTTGATGTTCTGCCCTATTTTTTGCGACGAAGGATTTTCCAACGCTTTTTTTAATATATTCACAATTCGCTCCGCTGCGGCTTTTTCCGCCGGGACGGGTACATAATAGGCCTCTCCCTCGGCGATGGCGAACGACATACCCACCAATTCGGCCGTCATGGGCTCGATGCCGGTGGTTTCGGTGTCGAACGAAAATTTCTGACTCTTTTCTAGCGTGTTGGCCAAAAGGGTCATATCTTCTTCGTTATCAACCAAATGATAGGTGTGTGGGGTACTGTTTACGTCGCGGAGAGTCGAATATTTTTCGTCGCTCGGCCCGTTGGTCGCAAATAAATCAAAGAGCGAACCTTGAATCGGCTCGTTGGCAGCCGTCGGTGGGGTAGGGGTGTTCTTGCCGAGGATTCGCTCGGCGAGACTCCGGAATTCGAGTTCGTCAAAAATTTTCCGCAGGGCCTCGGCATCGACTTCCGACCGGCGCAGTGCCTCTTCGTCGAACGACACCGGTACGTCGGTTTTTATCGTGGCCAAGAATTTCGAAAATTTTATCTCCTCGGTGTGATTTTCGATTTTTGTCTTGGTGGCACCTTTGAGCTTGTCGGTGCCTTCGAGCAGATTCTCGATGGAGCCAAACTCCTGCACCAGTTTTATGGCTGTCTTCTCTCCGATGCCGGGGCAGCCCGGAATATTGTCGGAGGCATCGCCCATGAGACCCAGAATGTCGATGACCTGTTCGGGCCGTTCGATGCCGTACTTGCCCGTTACCTCACTCACACCCCGCACCTCGAAGTTGCCGCCGAAGAGCGGTTTGTATATAAAGATGTGGGGCGAGACCAGCTGGCCGTAGTCTTTGTCGGGGGTCATCATGTAGGTATCGAAGCCGGCCTGCTCGGCCTGCTTGGCCAGCGTGCCTATTACGTCGTCGGCCTCGTAGCCCGCCACCTCGACGATGGGTATGCGGTAGGCGCGTATGATTTCCTTGATGACGGGCACCGACTGGCGTATGACTTCGGGCGTCTCTTCGCGCTGGGCCTTGTATTGCTCGTAGGCCTCGTGCCGGAAGGTGGGGCCGGCTGGGTCGAAGCCCACGGCGATGTGCGAGGGGTTCTCTTTGCGCAATACCTCTTCGAGGGTGTTGACAAAGCCGAAGATGGCCGAGGTGTTGACCCCCTTGGAGTTGATGCGCGGGTTTTTGATGAGGCCGTAGTAGGCCCGGTAGATGAGCGCGTAGGCGTCGAGCAGAAAAAGACGTTTGTCGGTCATGGTCAAGCAGGTAAGAGTGTGTCGGCGGCAGAAACTCTTCTGTCGCCTGAAATATTCCGAGGTAAAATTACGATAATTCTGCCGAATCTTCTTGTTTTATTCCTAATTTTGCCCGGTGAAGTGAAGCGGCGGCGAAAAAACCGTTCTCTTGTTTTTATTCTCCCTCAGCTTTGCATTATCTTTGCACCCGTAAAAACAGCCAACAACCGATGGATATTTTGTCGAAGATTAAACAGCCTGTCGAAGGCGAGATGATACAGTTGAACGAAATCATAGCTCATGCTCTTTCTTCGACCAGTCCTCTCTTGTCGCGCGTTGTGGCCCACTACCTTACCATGACGGGCAAGCAGATACGTCCCATTCTCGTGCTGCTTACCGGCCGGCTCATGGGAGAGGTGAAGCCAGAGACACTGCACGGAGCAGCGGCCATCGAACTGTTGCACAACGCCACACTCATTCACGACGATGTGGTCGACGAGTCGAAACTGCGTCGCGGCAAGGCTACCATCAACGGCATTTGGGACAATCGTGTGGCCGTCCTGGCCGGCGATTACTTCGTGTCGTGTGCCTTGGAGTCGGCTCTGCGTACCCACTCAGTCGAGGTGGTGCGGATTCTCGGTCTGCTGGGGCGTATGCTGGCCAGTGGCGAAATGGAGCAGCTCTCGGTGGTGCAGAGCAAAATTATCGATGAAAAGGCCTATTTTAACGTCATACGTCAGAAGACGGCCTCGCTTTTTATCTCCTGCATGCAAGTGGGTGCTATCACATCGGGCATGTCGGCCGAGCAGAGTGAGTCAGTGAAGAATTTTGGTGAAAGGCTGGGCCTTTGTTTCCAGATAAAAGACGATATTTTCGATTATTTCGCGCAAGGAGAGGTGGGTAAGCCTACACGCAGCGATTTGGCCGAAGGCAAGGTTACTCTCCCACTTATCTATGCTCTTACCCACCAGCAAGGTGCTCATTGCGACGCCATGCGGGCCCTGTTGCAGAAAGACGAACTCACCGACGACGACATAACCCGTCTTATCGCATTTGCGGTGGACCACGGTGGGGTGGCGTATGCTGAGCAGGTGATGTACCGCCTGCGCGATGAAGCGGCTGCCTGCTTGGCACCCTTTGCCTCTTCGCCGGTGGTCGACTCGCTCATGGCTGTATTTGACTACGTCATCTCCCGCACGAAGTAGAATCACTCTTTATGATACAAAAAACGGTAACCCCAAGGGGCTACCGTTTTTTTTGTGTGGTGATGGGGCTTTTCAGTGCCGGTTCATCGCATAATTTCTTAGTTTTTTCCGGCGCTGACAATCGATTCGAGCAGGTTGGTTGCCAGTCGGCTGGCCCCGATGCGGAAGTATTTCTTGTCGAGCCATTCCTCGCCCAGGACGCTCTTGGCGATGGTGTAGTATTTTACAGCGTCGGCCGTAGTCGATATTCCACCGGCGGCCTTGATGCCGATGCGGGTGTTGGTGTGTTCGTAGTATTCCTTGATGGCCGTACACATGACATAGAAGGCCTCGGGAGTGGCGCCCGGTGTGAGTTTTCCGGTCGATGTCTTGATAAAGTCGGCACCCGAGTAGATGGCCAGCAGGGCAGCCTTTTTCACGTTGCTGCTGTTGCCGAGCGCTCCGGTTTCGAGTATCACTTTGAGCTGTGCCTCGCCGTGGCAGGCATGTTTTATTTCGGCAATTTCATCGCAGATATCTTCGTATTCGCCGTTGAGAAACTGCCCTACGTTCATGACAATGTCTATCTCGTTGGCTCCTTCGGAGCCGGCCAGTGCCGTCTCGGCAATCTTCACTTCGGTAAAGGTCTGCGCCGAAGGGAATCCGCCGGCTACGGCGGCAATGTTCACATCGGAGACTTCGAGGTTCATGCGCACGCACTCGACGAAGTTGGGGTAGACGCAGATGGCGGCCACGTGGTTGAGTTCAGGGTTCTGATTGTCGAGTTCGTTGACCTGTCGGGTGAAGGCGGCAATTTGTGTCTGGTTGTCGGTGGGGTTGAGCGAGGTGAGGTCGATGCAGCCGAAGAGGAATCGGTACACCTCTTCGCAGCTGTTCTCCCGCAGCCCCTCGTAGAGGATTTTGTCGGTCATTTGGGCGACTTCGTCGTCGTGCAGGTCGGTGTTGTAACCTTTCAGCATTTCGTTGTATGGGTCCATGTCTTTATGTTTTGAGTTTTTTCGATGAAAACGTTCTATTTGAGCTTTGGGTTCGCCTGGTGGCGCAGTTTGTCGCGTGAGGTTTTCTTGTCGATGTTGCGTTGAAAGGCTTCGGTGAGGTCGACACCCGTCTGGTTGGCCAGGCAGATGAGAACCCACAGTACATCGGCCAATTCATCGGCCAGGTCGACTTTCTTGTCGCTCTCCTTGAACGACTGTTCGCCGTACCGCCGCGCAATGATGCGGGCCACTTCGCCCACCTCTTCGGTGAGAATGGCCATGTTGGTGAGTTCGTTGAAATAGCGCACGCCGTAGCTTTTTATCCAGCGGTCGACAGTCTCTTGTGCTTCTTGCAGAGTCATTGTATTATTCTTTCAGTTTGGAGTCGATGATGATGGTTACCGGTCCGTCGTTGAGCAGCTCTACCTTCATGTCGGCGCCGAATTCACCGGTTCCCGGGCGTTTGCCGCTTTCCTCTTCGATGAGCCGGCAGAAGTGCTCGTAGAGGGGCACGGCGTGCTCGTGTTTCGATGCTCTGATGTATGAGGGACGGTTGCCTTTGCGGGTGGAGGCAAAGAGGGTGAACTGGCTCACGATGAGTATCTCGCCGTCGATGTCGCCTACCGAGCGGTTCATGACACCGTTTTCGTCGTCGAAGATGCGGAGGTTGACGGCCTTTTTGCTGAGCCATTCGGCATCGGCAGCCTCGTCGGCGTCTTCGATGCCTACCAGTATGAGCAGTCCGCGACCTATGCTCGACTTCACTTTTCCCTCTATCGTTACCGATGCATGGGCTACCCGTTGTATGACGATTCTCATGATTTTTTTTGTTTCTGTTTCTTATTAAATATTTGATATACAATATTATATGTCTCCAATGGCCTCGTGAATAAGCTTGGCTTTGGCCGGGCCTATGAGTTGGGACAACTCGTCGAGGGGAACCTCTTTTATGCGCTTTACGCTCTTGTAACGGGTGAGCAGCATGTCGCGGGTTTTCTCGCCGATGCCCGGTATCTTGTCGAGGGCCGACTCGACCTGCTTCTTGCTGCGCCGGTTGCGGTGGTGGGTGATGCCGAAGCGGTGGGCCTCGTCGCGCATCTGCTGTATGAGACGCAGGCTTTCGCTGTTCTTGTCGAGGTAGAGAGGTATGGGGTCGTCGGGGAAGAAAATCTCTTCGAGACGCTTGGCGATGCCGATGATGGGAATTTGCAGGTGCAGGTCGCGCAGGGCTTCGCAGGCTGCACTGAGCTGTCCTTTTCCGCCGTCGACCACCACGAGGTCGGGGAGGGGCTGGTTCTCTTCGGAGAGACGTTTGTAGCGCCGGTATACGGCCTCGTACATCGAGGCGAAGTCATCGGGCCCTTCGACAGTCTTCACGTTGAAATGGCGGTAGTCTTTTTTCGATGGTTTGGCCTTTTTGAAGACCACGCACGACGATACCGGCAGGGTGCCCTGAATGTTGGAGTTGTCGAAGCATTCGATGTGCATGGGCAGGTTGTGCAGCCTGAAATCTTTCTGTGCCCGCGAAAGTATGCGGGTAACCCGCTGTTCGGGGTTGAGTTTCTCGGCACTTTTTACCTTGTCGAGCTTGTATTGCTTGACATTCTGCTCGGAGACTTCGAGCAGTTTGCGCTTGTCGCCCCGCTGCGGCACGGTGAAGAAGGTCTCTTTAAATTCCGACTCGGGAAGGAATGGTACGATGATTTCGCGCGATTCACTCTTGAAGCGCTGGCGCAACTCGGCAATGGCCAGCGAGAGTATCTCCTCGCGACTTTCGTCGAGCCGTTTCCGATATTCGATGGTGTAACTTTGTACGATGGAGCCGTTGCGCACGTGCAGGTAGTTGGCGTAGGCATCGTTCTCGTCTTCGTCGTAGGAGAAGACATCGACGTTGTGTATCGTGCTGCTCACGATGACCGACTTGGCCTTGTATTTTTCGAGCAGCAGGTACTTCTCTTTCATCTGCTGTGCCTCTTCAAATTTCAGCTGCTCGGCCAGTGCGTTCATCTCTTCTTTGAGATGGTCGGTCAGTTGCTGGATGTTTCCGTTGAGAATCTGGCGTATCTGTTCGATATCTTTCAGGTAATCGGCCTCGCTCTGCATGCCTTCGCAGGGCCCTTTGCAGTTTTTGATGTGATATTGCAGGCACACCTTGTATTTATGCCGTTCGATGTTCTCTGCCGACAGCAGGTGGGAGCAGGTGCGTATGGGATATATCGAGCGTATGAGTTCGATTACGGTGCGTGCCAGTTGCACATTGGCATAGGGACCGTAGTATTTCGAGCCGTCGTGAATGACCTTGCGGGTGAGAAACACCCGTGGAAACGGCTCGTTGCGCACCGTAATCCAAGGGTAGGTCTTGTCGTCTTTGAGCAGTACGTTGTAGCGGGGCTTGTACTCCTTGATAAAACTGTTTTCGAGGTGCAGGGCATCTTCTTCGCTGCCTACAACGGTGTATTTGATGTCGCAGATATTACGCACCAGCATGGTGGTGCGCAGCGATTCGTGCTTCTTGTTGAAATAGGAGCTGACGCGCCGTTTCAGGTTCTTGGCCTTGCCTACGTAGATGATGTTCCCCTCCTTGTCGAAGTATTGGTATACTCCGGGCGAGTCGGGGAGGAGCGACAGCAGGTGGTGAATATGTTCGTTGGTAGCAGCCAAGGTGAGGTGTCAGAGTTTGATAAGTGAGTCGATTTCTACCCCTTCGGGAAACTCTTTCCGCCCGTCGAGCATGACGATTTCCGTGAGGAAATTGATGTAGATGTGTTTCGGGTGGAAGCGTTGCAAAAGGTGATAGGCGGCCACCATGGTACCTCCGGTGGCAAGTACGTCGTCGTGCAGCAGTATGACGTCGTCGGCCGTGATGGCGTCTTGGTGTATCTCTATGGTATCGCTGCCATATTCTTTGTTGTAACTTTCATTCCAGGTGAGGGCTGGTAGCTTTCCCGGCTTGCGAATGGGCACAAATCCGGCGTTCAGCTTGTAGGCTACGATGGAGGCCAGTATGAAGCCTCTCGATTCAATGCCCACCACCTTGGTGATGCCGGCATTTTTATAACGCTCGTAAAGCTCGTTGCTTACCATTTGCAATGCGTCGGGCTTCTTGAACACGGTGGTGAGATCTTTGAATATGACTCCTTTTGTGGGGAAGTCTACAATGTCTCTGACTTGACTTTTGATGTATTCTGCGTCCATACGTTTTCTGTTTGTTCCACGTGGAACATTATCTTCCTAATAGCACTAATAGTATGTTGATGTCGCTGGGTGAGATGCCCGGTATGCGCGAGGCCTGGGCAATGGTTTCAGGGTCGATTTTGGCCAGTTTCTGCCGGGCTTCGATAGAGATTTGCTGTATCGTGTGGTAGTCGAATTTTCCCTTGATGCGAATGTTTTCGAGCCGGGCTATCTTGTCGGCAATGAGTTTTTCGCGCTCGATATAGCCTTCGTATTTGATGCAAATCTCGGCGGCCTCCACGATTTCTTCGCGACGCGAGGGTATGGTGTCGAGCAGATTTTTGAGGGCGGGAACCCATTGGGCGATGGTCTCGATGTCGAGTTGCGGACGCAAGACGAGGTCGATGAGTTTCATGCCCTGCTTCATGGGGGTGAGGCCGGCCTGTTCGAGGGCGGCAAAAACGCCGCGGCCAATGCGGCCCTTGACGTGTCGGGCCTGAAGTCGAAGGCCGAGAGCGCCCTGCGCGGCAATACCGATCGCATCGCCGAGGCCACGGGCATGTCCTCCTCCCAGGTGGACGCCGCCATCGACGCGCTGGACATCCAAAGCTGGGAGGTGACGAGCCTGCCCGAGGGCGCCGAGAAGACCGGCTC
>CAJLYN010000097.1 GCA_905210875.1 uncultured Bacteroides sp.
CCAAGGGGGACCCTCAGAAGCAACTCTCCAAGGAGTTTGTACGCGAATGGCTGATGGATAACGGTTTCCAGGGAAAAGCCGGTCAGCAGGTTCCCGAGATGACCGATGCCATCGTTGCCTCTATCAGCGACCGCTACATTGAGCTCTATGAGCACATCGTCGGTGAGAAATTTGTCAAGGCCGATACGGAGAATGTGGCTGCCCGCATCGAGAAAAACGTTACCGAGTTCTTGAATAGTCGAAAATAAAACATTTTTTCGGGAGATAAGAGAAGGGTGGGGCGATATGCTCTCCCCTCTCTCCCTGAAAATCTTGAACGCAAGATGGCACAAAAGCCTTTACACAATCCCGAGACGATACTCCCCTATGAGAGTGGCGAGAGCAAGGATATACAGGTGCGTCGCATGTTCGATGCAATAGCTCCCGTGTACGACCGCATGAACCGTCTCATGACTTTCGGGCTCGATCGAGGTTGGCGCCGAAAGGCTTTGAAGATGCTTCGCGCCTATCATCCGCGCACGATACTCGACGTGGCTACCGGCACGGGCGACCTGCCTTTTATGATGCAACGTCTGCTCGATGGTCCGTCGGTTACCGGCATTGATCTCTCCGAGGGTATGCTCTCCGTAGCCCGTCGCAAATGTCGGGAGCAGGGACTGAGCGAGGTTATTCGCTTCGAGCAGCAGGACTGTCTGGCGCTGACCTTTGCCGACAATTGTTTCGATGCGGTGACCGTGGCTTTCGGTGTGCGCAACTTTCAGTATTTGCGACAGGGATTTGCCGAGATGTACAGGGTCTTGAAACCTGGCGGAGTGTTGATGGTGATAGAATTGTCTGTGCCGACACGCTTTCCGGTACACCAACTCTACGAGTTATACACACATGGTGTCATACCCCTCTTGGGAAAGTTGCTTTCGCACGACAAGCAGGCATACACCTACTTGCCACGTTCGGTCGATGCCGTTCCGCAGGGAGAAGAGATGCTTTCGATATTTCGGAGTGTGGGTTTTGGCAAGACTTTTTGCCGACGGCTTACGCTGGGTGTGTGTACGATTTATATAGGGCAGAAATAGGCCTCTTACAGATTGTTTTTGTTGTCGTATTCGAGAATCTTTTCTTGTAACATTTCGATTTGCTTCTTGTAGAGGTCGTTTATTTCTCGAAGCAGGGTAATCTCCTGGTCTTTGGTTGCCAGGAAATCCTCGTACAGAAATTGAGGTTTTTTAGAAATTTTATAATTTCCAATCTCTTCTGTCACGGTAGAGAGCACGGGTGTTGCCTCCGAATAGATTGGCGTTGAACTATTTTCGTAGGTCGAAAGATCATCGCTGTCGGGTTCGGTTATGAAGAAGTCGGAGATGTTGAGATGATACATGTTGCAGATGGTAAGTAAAACACTCATATTGAGGTTTCCACCGCGAACTGCTTTCCCAATGGTATTCTTGTCAATACCTAAGTAGGCCGATGCCTCTTGATAGGTGATGCCTTTTCTCGACAAGAATTCTCGAAATTTGTTTCCCGAATAGATAATCTTGGACATAGTGCTTATTTGAATTTTGAGTGCAGAGTATAAAAAAGTCTTCGTGAATATGAACAAAAAGACTATTTATTTGGTTTTTCTCTTACTAAGGTACGAATAATATGAATTATAATCAACAATAACCAGCCTAAGGATATGAAAAATAAGAGTAGTATTGATGAAATAAAAAAAGCTGCCGAAGCGTTTGAGGCTATTTGTGAGAAAGAAGATGTGAATTATGCCATATTTTTTACTGAGTTGCCGCACAGCCTGACGGGGGGGGCCACATTCACTCCCGAAGAGTTTGCCATTCTCATAGAAACTTTTGCCCGGCGTTTGCCGTTGGAGCAGGTGAGCTTCCTGCGTAAGGTCATGGATATGATTATCGAGGAGCGTTCGGAACAAGAGCCATCGCCGTCTTCATCGTCTTCGTCATTGTTGAATTGACACTATGCTTGCGGGAGATTTTGCCGCCAGAGCTATTTGTCGTTTTTCTCTTCAAACTGTAAAGATGTAAGCCCCGACGATCCCTGCTGGGAAGTGTGTGTCGGGGATACGGTCGTTTTTCTCCCGTTTTTTCCGCGTGTTTGTTCCAATTCTTCGTTGAGTCGACGTACCTCTTTCCGCAGGCTTTGATTGGCTGCCAGCAGTTCTTCAATGCGTTGCTTGTGCCTTGTATCACGCTTTAAAATGATACGATTTTCTTTTCGCTGTTCGTGCAAGGCGTTCTGCGCTTTATTGAGTTTTGTGTAGAGGGAGGCGTAACGATGTTTTATCACTACCGAGTCGTCGCCTTCACTGTTGCCGTCGTCGACGGAGCGGCAATCAAATATTTTATCCTCGTCTTTTTCTTCTCCAGTATTTTCTGCTTGTGAAGGGCTGGTGTCTCCTTGCGGGGTGTCTTCGCCAGCCGGAGATTCGGCTTCGTGAACAAGGCCCAGCGAACGGGCCTTTATCTTGTTGATTTGTCGAAGTTTTTCTTCGATGTCCCGCTCATATTCATTGCGCAGGTCTATTATCTGATTTTCCAGGTCGTGAATGCGCTCGCTCAATGTTTTGCGCAGGCGATCGGCTCCGGCGTATCTTTTTTGAGACTCTGAGAGTTGTTGTTGAAGTTCGGCATTCTGTTCTTGCAGATTTTTTATTTCGCCTATGCGTCGCGACTCCTCTTCACTCCATTGTTCCGATACTTCGTTACGTGCCGCATTAAGCGACTCGTGTTTGTAGCGGTCGAGGCTTTCGGCCAGTTGTTCGTAGGTAGTTTCGATATTGAGCGCCGAAAGAGGCGTACCGCTATTTACCGCCTCGTTGATTTGCCGGGCGAGAGCTTCGAGCAGGTGTTGTTCGGCGGCATCGCACGCCGGTAAATCTTCGGGGGAGAACGGTTCGTTGCCAGGCGAGGCCGATTTTTTCAGGGTCCTGTCTCTCCATTGCTGCAGTATCGATTTTACAAAACTCATGACCGAAAATTTGAGTGGTTATGTTTCTGAGGGTTTAATGACAATTCCTACGCTCTTCTTTCCGTTGATTTTGACGGTCAGCGGCTGGTCAAATCGCACCACTCTCAGGAATTGCGTCTCTTGCACGGCTTCTTGCCGGTTGAGAAAATCCTCGTCGTAGATGCAGTCTTTGACCTGGGGGTTAAGGGTGAAGTATCCTACGCCGAAGGAGGTCAGATTCTGGAAGAAGTGGGTGCCTTGACTCGGCTCGATGAAGTAGTTCGACAGAGCTGTTTCGACAATGAGTCTTGCGGCCGATATGTGTGGCCACTTGACCGGTATGCCCAGGGAGGTGTCGCTCGACCCCCAGCGTCCGGGGCCTATGAGTATGTAGTTCTCTCCCCGGTCGAGGAATGTCTTGTTGATTTTTTCTATTTCGCGGGCGATGAGCGAATTGTTCGACGACATGAATCCCTGGCTCTTGACGTAGATGACATGGTGCAGGTCCGACATGATACCGTGTCCCAGCGCCGAAGTGGTTTTCAGTAGCAAATCTTTATCGTCGACTTCGTCGATTTCGTCGTCGCGCATCTCTTTGGTGTCGACGATGGGGCGTATCTGCAACCAGTAGAGGGCGCCGCTGGGATGTTGGCTGTTGGGCAGTATGCCGGCAAATTCTATTTCGACGTGGCGGCCCATATCGTGCGAGCCGAACTGCAACATCATTTCAAGTAGCGGGGCAAGAGGGAAAATATTGTGCTGCAATATGTTGGCAAAGGTTACGACTTTACGCCCCCCCTCGTAGTAGCCGTCGCGAATCACCTGGTCGTAAGGATCATATGTCGAGACCATACCGCGCAGGGAATTGTCGGCTTCGGCGTCGCGTATCGAGAGACGCAGGAGATTGAAGCTGTCGTCGACCTCGCATTGGGTCTGTATGTTTTTCAGGTCGAGCGCATAGAAGCGGGTCTGCGTGTCGCGCAAGGCGAGGTCGAGGGTGCTGGTCTGCAACACCTTGTTGGGGTGTCGGGGCGAAAAGCGCAGGCTGCGTCCGCCGTCGACGATGTATTTTCCGAGCCCCACGGCGATGTCGACTACGCCATCTTCGGCCTTCTCGTCGTTGATGGGGTAGTAGTTGAGCGAGCGCCCTACGCCGGCAAATGAGGGGTAGTAACGGTCGCCGTACTGGGTGCCCACCACTTCTTGCAGAATGATGGCCATCTTTTCCTGGTCGATGACGTTGGAGGTGGCGGTCATGTAGGCTTTGCTGTCGGAGTAGAACACCGAGGCATACACTCCCTTGACAGCGGCTTCGAGCATGCGGTACATCTCTTCGGTGTCGTCGAGATAGGGTATCATGTAGGTGGAGTAGACACCTGCAAAGGGTTGGTAGTGTGAGTCTTCGAGCAGGCTCGACGAACGCACGGCCAGGGGGCGTCCTACCACTTCGAAGAAGGCCAGAATGTCGTCTTTGAGACGTTCGGGCAAAGTGGCGTCGAGAAAGTGTTGCAGGATTTCTTCGTTGGGCAGGTCGGAGAGTGCTATCTGGTAGAGATTGTTGCTATCCATAAATTCGTCGAAGATATCGGTGCAGAGCACGACTGTCTTGGGTACCGTTACGCTCACTCCATCGTAATCTTCGAGTACGGGGTGGCGCTTGATGAGAGAGTCGATAAAGGCCAGACCGCGCCCTTTTCCTCCCAGCGAACCTTGGCCGATGCGGGCGAAGTTGGAGTATTTGTCAAACCGGTTGCGCTCGAATATGGCCACCACTCCCCGGTTCTTCATTTTACGATAGGTTACGATGGCATCGAATATCTCTTGGCGTATCTCGGGCAACTCTTCGAGATTGTGGGGCCAGCGTCTTCTGATAAATTCGGCCAGCGGGAAGAGGGCTCGCGAGTAGAGCCACCGTGATATGTGGTTGCGCGAGGCGTGGTACAGCAACGACTCGGCGGGTATGGTGAGTATGTTTTTTTGCAGGTCTTTGAGCTCTTTGACGCGCAGTATCACCTCTCCGGTCTCGGGGTTGATAAACTCGAAATCGCCGAATCCGAAGTTGCGCATGATGGCATTGCGCAGGTCGACCGGCAGTTTTTTGGAATTCTTGTCGAGGAAGCAGGCGTTGAGGGCGGCTGCACCTGCGGCGTTTTCAGTGTCGGACGATTCGATGATGAGGGGTATGAACGGGTCTTTCTGTCGCACGTATGCGCAAAATTTCAGCCCGGCCTTGGCATCTTTCTGCCCTTCGTGCATGAACGATACGTCGGAGATGATACCCAGCATGTTGTTGGCATATTTCTGGTACATCGCCATGGCTTCTTCATAAGTACGGGCCAGTTTTATTTTGGGCCGTCCGCGCATGCGCAACATTTGTTCATGTTCGTTGAGAGCTTCGGTCGAAAAGATTTGCGACTGTTTCAGTACGAACTTGTAGAGGTGGGGCAGTATTGAGGAGTAGAAGCGCACCGAGTCTTCGACGAGCATGATGATTTGCACGCCCGACTTGGTGTCTTCTTCGATGTTCATCTCGTCTTCGAGCAGCTTGATGATGGCCAGCAGCAGGTCGCTGTTTCCCAGCCAGCTGAATACGTAGTCTATGCCGCTGAGGTCTTCTTTTTCGAGACGTCGCGATACTTCTCTGGCGTAAGGGGTGAGCAGTACAATGGGAATGTCGGGATAGTGATGCTTTATCTCTTTGGCCTTTTCGTAGATTTGGCTGTGTTCGGCTTCGGGTATGGTAATGATGAGGTCAAACCGTTTGGTCGACAGCTCTTGGAAAGCTTCTTCGAGATTGTTTACCTGTGTGACGCGGGGCGGCGAACTCAGGTTGAGCGAGGTATATTCAAAGAATATCTGCTCTTCGACGCGACCGTCTTCTTCGAGTATGAACGCGTCGTAGTAGGAGGCAACCAGCAGTACGTTGAAGATGCGTTTCTGCATGAGGTTGGCAAAAGAGGTATCTTTGAGATAGAGTTGCTTGATGTTGTTTTTAGGATCCATAACCATCGTTGTTCGTCGGCCGAAGGATAGAAAGATTGTGTGCCGGTCGTCGGGCTCTCTGTTTTATTATTCCTTTCTTAACCCCCGAAAATTTGTCTCTTCCAAAGATAAAAACAATTTTCTGATTTGCGAAATTTAAGGGGTAAAAATCGTTTGTTATAAAAGAGTTATCTTTTCTTGACTTATCCCAAAAGGGAGCATATGCTGCATCTTGTCTTATTGTATTCTTATTAACTGTTTGTTATAGCTTGATTTAGAGCTATTAAAAAGAGTTATTTCTATTTTTTTTGTGTATTGTTTTGTCATATAATGAGTGATATGCCCCGAAAGTTCATTGTTCGTTTTGTTTTTGGGAAAGAAATATCGATTCGTGCTGAGCTAAAAACACGGCAGGGCCTACCTGAAAGGGTGCCCTGCTGTATGTCTCTGGTTTGGAAAATTTCTTAGAAAAGGCTCCATGCCACCGTGAGGCCGGCCATGACGATAGCTACCATACTCATGAGTTTGATGAGGATATTGAGGCTCGGCCCCGACGTGTCTTTGAAGGGGTCGCCCACGGTGTCGCCCACGACGGTAGCCCGGTGTGTCTCACTGCCTTTGCCGCCGAAATGACCCTCTTCGGTGTATTTTTTTGCATTGTCCCAGGCACCTCCGGCGTTGGCCATGAAGATGGCCAGTACGAAACCGGCGCCGAGACCACCCACCAAGAGGCCTACGACTCCCGGAACGCCGAAGATGAGACCTGTGGCGATGGGGGCAATGATGGCGAGCAGCGAAGGGAATACCATTTCGTGTTGGGCTCCCTTGGTCGATATTTCGACGCAGCGGGCATAGTCGGGCCGGGCTTCGCCGGTAAGTATGCCCTTGATTTCGCGGAACTGGCGCCGTACCTCTTCGACCATGCGGGCGGCGGCGCGTCCCACGGCATTCATGGTGAGGCCGCAGAAGAGGAAGGCCATCATCGAGCCGATGAAGATGCCCGAGAGTACCTTGGGATTCATCAGCGTGATGTCGTAGTGGTACATGAAGTCGGTAAACGAGGCGGTGTGTACATCGACGGCCTGTCCGCCGACATGGAGCGTATCCTGCCCCAAGCGGGTGAGGCCGATGCGTATCTCTTCGATGTAGGAGGCCAGCAGGGCCAGGCCCGTGAGGGCTGCCGAGCCTATGGCGAAGCCTTTGCCCGTGGCGGCTGTTGTGTTGCCCAGTGAATCGAGGGCGTCGGTGCGGGCACGCACTTCGCTTCCGAGGTTGCTCATCTCGGCGTTTCCGCCGGCGTTGTCGGCAATGGGGCCGTACGCATCGGTGGCCAGGGTGATGCCCAGTGTCGAGAGCATGCCTACGGCGGCGATGCCTATACCGTAGAGGCCCATCGACACGTTGGCCATGTCAAAACCCGCGGCAAACCAGTAGGAGAGTATGATACCGCACACGACGGCCAGCACAGGTATGATGGTTGATATCATGCCCAGCCCCAGTCCCGATAGGATGACGGTGGCCGGTCCGGTCTTTCCGCTTTCGGCCAGCCGCTGGGTGGGCCGGTAGGATTGTGAGGTGTAATACTCGGTCGAGCGTCCGATGACCACCCCCACCAGCAGTCCTATTACGACGGCACAGCCTATGTAGAACCAGTTTTCCAATTGGAGTATCCACATGATGAAGAAGGTGGCGGCGATAATGAGTATCGAGCTCAGGTTGGTGCCCCCGGCGAGGGAGTGGAGCAGGTCTTTGAGGCGGGCG
>CAJLYN010000098.1 GCA_905210875.1 uncultured Bacteroides sp.
CAGCCCCTCTGTTATAATGCAGCCGTACGTCGCCCCGTTATTTGACAAGGCGTATGCCGTCGTCGAGAATCTCTATCAGACGTTGCCGGTACAGTGCCCCAACGGCCTTCTTGAAATTTTTCTTGCTACAACCGAATGCCTCGGCAATCGCACCGGCATCGGACTTGTCGTTATAGGGTATAGTCCCCCCGTTGCGGCGTATCGCATCGAGTATCTCCTGCGAGAGTGTGTCGACCCCGCTGTAACCCACCGGCTGCAAGGCCACGTCGACCTTTTCGTCGGCTCGGATGTGAGTTACATACCCGGTCAGTCGGTCGCCCCGATGCACCGGTTTGAATATCTCATTATAATAAATCATACCCCAATGGGCATTGTCGATAATGACCTTAAAGCCCAGCTCGGTCTGCTGCGTTACCAGCAGGGAGACCTCTTGATTGAGGGTATAATCGACCGGCGTTTTTTGCAGAAAGCGGTTTATCTTGGCCGTAGCCACAATGCGCCCCGACACTTCGTCAACATAGAGATAGACTACATAATATTTCCCGGGGAACATCTCGGCTCGCTGCTCCCTGAACGGTACGAGCAACTCTTTCGAGGCCAACCCCCAATCGAGGAAAACACCGACGGGATTGACCGAATTGACTTTGAGCACGGCAAACTCGCCCACTTGGGCATAGGGACGTTCTGTGGTGGCAATGAGGCGGTCTTCGCTATCGTAAAAGACAAACACCTCTACCTCATCGCCTATCCGGCTTCCTTCGGGGAGATAACGTTGCGGCAAGAGTATTTCGCCCAACTCCCCACCATCGAGGTAGACACCGAAATCGACCGAACGCACAATCGGTAACGTATTGTATTTTCCTACTTCTGTCATAAAAATTTTTTAACCGATACAAATATACGACAACTATTCGGTTCACCCGTTTTTTTTACCTACATTTGTAATATTGTATTGTCCAACATCAACCAATACCTCTATGAAACGTCTCAAAACAACACTTGCCGCAGCAAGTTGCCTGTTCCTGTTGGCATCGTGCCAATGGAACACCGGAAAGCAAGAAAAAACCGCAACGTCTACCCAGACAAAAGAGACCGTCTCAAATCCCGAACCGTCCAAGGCCCAACCTGTAAAAAAGAACGGGAAACTCACATTTTCGTCCTATACCTATTCCGACAAAAAACACATCGACAACAATAGCGAACTTCCCGGCTGCTCCATCGACATCAGCCTTACCTATCCCACAGGCGGCGACACAGGCAATTCGACCGTGGCTGCCCTGCAACGCCTCTTCGTAAACGCCCTGCCTCAGGAGATGCAGGGAAGCACCTCACCCCGTACGGCCGCCGAACAGTATGTACAGAACTACATTGCCGAATACGAGGCCGAAATCAAACCCTATGTCAAAAAACGGAGACACCGTAACGAAGGCTGGATGAACTATGAAACGTTCATTCACAGCCAGAACCTCTACAACGCCAACCGTTTTTGGGGATTCAGCATTGAATACTACTCGTTCACCGGGGGTGCACACGGCATGACTGCTACATCGTACACGGTTGTAGACCTCAACAGCGGAAAGGTATTATCGTTGAACGATCTTTTTGCCGAAAGCGATTACAACCTGATAAGCCGTATGCTGCGTCAACAACTGGCCGATGACCTCGGTACCACGGTCGACAAGCTCGGAGAGAAAAGCTACGAAGCCGACAACATTATCGTCGATGACAACTTCATGATAAGCGACACGGGCATTACCTGGCTCTTCAACCCCTACGACATCGCGCCCTACTCTACTGGCACCACCCGCATCACCCTTCCCTACCGAGCCATTGTAGGCTATCTTGTCGCCTCATCGCCCCTGAAACGCATCGCATTGAAATAATACAGAAACGCCACATGCAAATCATTGAGAAATACTTTCCCCACCTGTCCGGTCTGCAACACGATCAGTTTGCCGCCTTGCAGGAGCTTTATAACGACTGGAACGCCAAAATCAATGTCATTTCCCGTAAAGACATAGACAATCTCTATCCCCACCATGTGCTGCATTCGCTCGGCATTGCCAAGGTGATACAGTTCTCGCCCGAGACAACCATTCTCGACGTGGGTACCGGAGGAGGATTTCCCGGCATACCGCTGGCCATACTCTTTCCCGAATGCCGGTTCCATCTCATCGACCGCATCGGCAAGAAGGTGAAGGTGGCACAGGAGGTGGCACAGAGCATAGAACTGAAAAATGTAACCTTTGCCCATTGTGGTGTTGAAGAAGACAAGAACAAATACGACTTCATCGTCAGTCGGGCCGTCATGCCGCTGGGAGACCTTTTAAAGCTGATTCGTAAGAATGTGGGTAAGAAACAGCACAATGCCATGCCCAACGGCTTGATATGCCTCAAAGGCGGCGAACTTCAAGGCGAGATAGCGCCCGTCAGAAACACCGCTCTCATCTTCGACCTGAAAGATTATTTCGAGGAGGAATATTTCTCGACCAAAAAGGCCGTATACGTACCCATTTAAAAACGCAGTACAATGTTGAAGATAAAAAGTTTTGTATGCAACCCCGTTGCCGAAAACACCTACGTCGTATGGGACGATGAGTCGCTCGAAGGCGCAGTAATCGATGCCGGCTGTTTCTCTCAGGAAGAGAAGGCGATGGTACAGTCCTTCATCACGAAAGAACGACTCACCATCAAATACCTCCTATCGACCCACCTGCACTTCGACCATATATTCGGCAACCGCTTTATTGCCGGGACATTCCACGTGGGGCTGTCGGCACACCGCGACGACGCATTCCTAATTGATAATTTTGCCCGACAGACGGCTCTGTTCGGACTAGATACCCCGGAAGCCACCCTCCCCGTAGATACTTATATCGACGAAACCGACACTATCAGCATCGGGCAATACGACTTCTCGATTCTGCACATACCGGGCCATTCGCCTGGCGGCATTGTCTTTTACTGCGCAAAAGCAGGCGTAGCTTTCTCGGGCGATGTTCTTTTCCGCGGTAGCATAGGACGCACCGACCTTTGGGGCGGTAATCATGAGGCTCTTGTTACGGGTATCAAAGAAAAGCTGTTTACCCTGCCCGACTCAACTGTCATATATCCAGGACATGGCCCGCAAACGACCATCGGATATGAAAAAAGCCACAATCTCTATGTGGATTATTAACGCATTCTTGTAATGCTGACTCACAGGCAAGAAAAGAAATTCTATCTCGACGACTAAGAGCAACAAGCCCCGGCATCTGAGATGTCGGGGCTTGCATTTTCCTTAGCTGTCATTTTTACAATTTAATAAATCATGACCTGCTGCACGGTAAGTGGCTGTCCGTTCTCACCAAGAATCCGCACAATATAACGTCCTGATGGCACTGCCGAGGTAGAAAGGTAACTACCGGACGTTTGTGCAACCAACTGGCCCGAAATAGAATAGAGTTGCATCGAAACAGCATCGGTCGTACCCAGTACAATAATCTCGGACGATGTAGCTACGACACGCACCTCGTCGTTATCACCACCGACAGTCTCGATAGCCGACGACGGCAACGACTCGTAACAACCCAGATCGGGTGCCGTACCGTTATATGGATAGCCACAATCGACTCCGGCATCGATAAGCCGGCTGCCGGCAACAAGACGCAGCAACGTCGTTTCGGGCAACGAGCCATCGGCCTGACGGGGGGCAATGGCATCTGCTACGGTAAGCCCCACGAAATCGGCATCGCTACATGTAATACCCAGATTCCAGCTATTGTATTTGGCATCGACCGTCTTACAAGCCAACTTGTTGCTGGTCGACGAGCGATACGATATACTGTTGCGAATCAGCAACGAGCCATAAGAACCGTTGGAAAAACCATAATCCTGATAATTCTTATAGGCCGTTGCATTGTAAATCTTCATGGAACCGTTGTTGTTGTTTTGGTCAAAGCCTTTGGAGGCATTCTCAACGGCCAGACAGTTTATCAAGGTAACATTGTGCACGGTATTTTTCCCTCCCAGTTTGAAACCGTTGCCATTCCCATGACAGGGATAACTAAACAACTCCTCGTCGGTAAACTGGTCGAACCACTCCTTATCGACCTCATATCGCGGGTGATCCAGCATATCATAAGTGGCAGGGCCATTGTCAAAACAGATGCAATTTTCCATCACGGTATTTCCCTCCCGTTGATAAAAATCCCAACCATCATCACCGTTCGACCAAGATCGGCAACCAATGTAGGTATTCGGATTGTCATTGTTATATTGCTTATCGGCAAAACCATCGGAGTTTTCGCCGTAATTGGGTGTATTGTTGTCTCCCATATTCTTGTAATCGAAGTTGTGGTGCGAATCGCAATTCTTTATTACATTTCCTCCCCCTTCTTTATGCTGAATACCGGAATCTCCGCAGCCATAAACTTCAATATTCTCTATCAGGCAATAACTGGCATAGTTGAGCAGGCCATTCTTTCCGGCATAGCAAATTGTCAAGTCTTTCACATGAAAGTAAGAACCTCCCGACGAGAGACAAAGCCCGATATTGTTGGTTCCCGACACTTCATCGCCATAAGGCTGATGACGGAAATCAAGAATAACCTCTTCTCCGGGATAGCCGGCAATTACCGTTCGTTTGCTGCTTGTTCCCGATTTTCCCGAACCAATATTCACGCGAGCCGAGAGATCATACTGCCCACCCAGAAGGTAAAGCGTATCGCCCGAAGAAATCTTACTGATGCCCGACTGAAACGAACAAGGTTTCTCATAAGCGGAACCGTCGCCCGTCCCACTCGGCGATGCATAATATACTTTACCGGAGGCAAACGCCGTTACCGGGAGCAGCGCCCCCATAAGCAGGAAAGGGAGTAAATTTTTTTTCATAAATCTGCTGTTTAGATGTGAATCAAGTTGGCGGCAAATGTACAAATAAAATAAGAATCACTTTATATCTGAATATTTATTAACTATTTACTCACATGAGCGCGATCTCGTATGGAATCAGTAAAAACTATTTCACACAAAATATGCTACAAAAGACCTTCCCGCATGAAAAGCGAGGTATAAACCTCGGCCTTCCGGGGCAAAGCCAGCGGATAAGCTCGCGACGACGAGGGCATACGGTAGAAGCGCATCGTTCGGCCCTCGAAGTCGAAAGCTGTACAATCGCCCATTCGGGGCTCGGCAATCACCGCCGAGGCGGTAAAGAGGTCTGTCGCTTTCTGCCCCGTAGCGACCACAGCCCTGCATTGAGGCATACGCCGCAACAAGGCCCGCCAGTCGGTAGCCTCGACAACGTCGAGAAACTTGTCCGAAGCATTGTCTTTGAGCCGGCGCACCACAGTCGCCATGTCATACAAGGCAATACCCTTTTCTTGCAGGAAAGCCTCGATACGGTCGAGGTCGAAACCTTTTCGGGCCGGCAACAGCGTGAAATGCTCCTTGTCGCCGTAAAAGACCAGCCCCATGATACGCCACATATCGTTAATCCAGTTGGGATAAAAAAAGTCCATACACCAACGTTCGGGTTTGGGAGGGAAACTGCCCAGCATCAGCACTCGGGCATTGGCCGGAAGATAAGGCTGCCAGGGGTGGCGTTCGAGAGGAATTTTGTCGAAGGTATTCATTGTTTCAGAAAATCGGGTGCCAAATTAGAAAAAATGTCGATATCGATTGCCCCTACCAGGGCAGAAAAAAGTCTTTTTTTCGAGAAAGCCTCATTTTTTTTGCCCCAGTCTTTGCAGGAATGAAAAATGGCATTATCTTTGCACCGCAATTCGGCAGAGAGCCGAGCAATAAACAGGGAAGACCTCCAAAATGGTGCGGTAGTTCAGCTGGTTAGAATACATGCCTGTCACGCATGGGGTCGCGGGTTCGAGTCCCGTCCGCACCGCAGAACAAGAGTTCCGATTCAATATGAGTCGGGACTCTTTCTGTTTTCATACGATTCATATATCATTTTATACGTTATACGTTTCGTTTCTGCTCTACATAAATCCTCTTCTGCATTCAAAGTACAACGCATCCCTTTTCACCTTAGTGCTACGACACGACATATCCAAAAACGAAAACATTATTTACAGCTCTTTCTATACACGGCTATTTTCGTATATTTGTAGGGGCAAAAGGCTACGGCTATCGTCCCTCTTGCCGACGGCAAAATAATACACAACCATGGGGCACCCAGACAAGCTTAAAGCGCCGGTTGGCTCGATTAAAACTCATACGAATTTTCTGCCATGAAAAAACATCTTCTGACCCTTCTTCTCTGCTTATTAACCATTCGTGGCGGTGCCGAATCATTTACATTCACCCCCGAAGGGCATCCTCTCTCTATATATGTCAATGAAGATGCTCCATCGGTCGTACAATGCGCCCTTGCGATGTTCAAAGACGACTACCGTCAGCTCTTCGGCTCAACAGTCGAAGCGGGCGACAGCCTCCACGCCGATATCGTTGTCGTGTGCCGGCCCGACGGGGAATGGGAAGAATTCACCCTCACGGTATCGAACGATGGACGGATGCTTGTCGAGGGCAGCGACCCGCGCGGCACTGCCTACGGCATACTCGAACTCTCCCGCCTCATCGGCATCTCGCCCTGGGTATGGTGGGCCGATGTTGTCGCCCAAAAGCGCAAGGACTACACCTTGCCCGCCGGCTATCGCAACCGTCAGAAACCATCGGTACAGTATCGGGGCATCTTCCTCAACGACGAAGACTACGGACTGAACCCCTGGAGCTGGAAGACTCATGAGCCGGAATCGGACAAGGGCGAGATAGGTCCTCGTACACACGAACGCATTTTCCAACTGCTGCTACGCCTGCGGGCCAATATGCTGCTGCCGGCCATGCACGATTGCAGTGTACCATTCTACATGGTCGAGGGCAACAAGGAGATGGCCGAGAAGTACCAAATTGTCATGGCCACCTCGCACTGTGAGCCACTGATGCGCAACAACGTAGGCGAGTGGGACAGCAACCGGCGCGGACGCTACAACTACCTTTCCAACCGTGACTCTGTGCTGGCATACTGGAAGGAACGACTGGCCGAAGTAGGGAAAGCCGAGAACATCTACACCATAGGCATGCGCGGCATACACGACGGGAAAATGGAGGGGTGCAAAAGCATACGAGACATGGCCCTGGTCATGCCACAGGTTATCGCCGACCAGCGACAGCTGCTCGCCCACTATGTCGACTCACCGACCAACCGAGTGCCGCAGGTGTTCTTTCCCTACAAAGAATTGCTCGACGTGTATGAAGCGGGTATCGACCTGCCCGACGATGTAACGCTCATGTGGTGCGACGACAACTACGGGCACATCACCCGGCTGAGCAACGCCGAAGAGCGTCGCCGTAAAGGCGGTTCGGGTATCTACTACCACATTTCCTACTGGGGACGCCCCCACTCCTACCTGTGGCTATGCACAACGGCTCCGGCCCAAATCTACTACGAAATGCGCCGGGCATGGGACCATGGAGCCCGCAAGATATGGGCCCTCAACGTGGGCGACATAAAACCGGCCGAATACGACATCGAGTTTTTCATGGATATGGCCTGGAACATCGATGCCATTACGCCCGACAATAT
>CAJLYN010000099.1 GCA_905210875.1 uncultured Bacteroides sp.
ACTGCACTTTCTCAAAAGAAATGTTGTCGACCTCGGCCCACAATTCTCACAAGAAGCGTTTTTTGTCGAATATCACAGCCTTCTCCAAAGCAGAATAATTAGTCAAAAAATCAAAACGACTGTATCGAAGAGAGATTTTCATTTTGTACCCTATAACGAACAACGTAAATTTGCGGCGCAAAAAAAACGAAAATGACACCCCAAACCAAAGGTACTCTATGCGGCATCATTGCCGCCGTCAGTTACGGGACCAATCCCCTCGGAGCCCTATATCTTTATCAAGCAGGACTGAATACCGACTCGGTACTGTTCTATCGCTATTTTCTGGCGGCTATCGTCCTGATGGGCATCATGAAAGTACAAAGAGTTTCTTTTGCCGTAACTTTTAAAGAGCTCTCCATCTTAGGCGGCTTGGGTGTCCTCTTTGCCATTTCGTCTCTCACCCTGTTCAGCAGTTTCCTCTTCATGGATGCCGGTGTGGCATCGACTCTGCTCTTTGTCTACCCCATCATGGTAGCAGTCATCATGGCACTGTTCTTCAAAGAAAAAATCACCATATCCACGACCGTATCCATTGCGCTGGCTTTAGGAGGAATCGCCATGTTGTACAAAGGCGATGGCAACGAAGTGCTCAGTACCATAGGTATTGTACTGGTTATGGCCTCATCTCTATCATACGCACTTTACATCATCATCGTCAACCGTTCGGGTTTACGCATGTCCTCGGTCAAACTCACTTTTTACGTTCTTCTTTTCTGCATTCTGGTTATTATCATACATTCCTGTACCGATAAAAGCTACTATCTGCAACCACTTACCACCCCATTTATGTGGTTCTTTGCCATTATGCTGGCAATCCTTCCCACCGTTATTTCTCTGATAACCATGTCGATATCGGTACGCAACATAGGCTCTACACCCACAGCCATTCTGGGAGCGTTGGAGCCGCTGACAGCAGTGGCCATCGGCGTGTGCGTATTCGGCGAAGCATTTACGCATCGACTGGCCTTGGGCATCATATTCATATTGGCCGGCGTACTGCTCATCATAGCAGGGAAATCGTTGAGCCTTCGCCAAGTGAGACTACTGATAAGACGAATGCAACAAGTCTTACTTCCGAATCGAAAGAAATAGACATACATTACCCGATTTTTCGCAAACAAAGAATCCGTTCGCCGGAGGACAGATTTACGCTCTTTAAGGCCCAAAACTTCACATAAGAAAGAGAGAAAAGCTGCTAATAATACAAACCGATACCATACTCCGTGGTCAAAAAACATTTCATAGGGTCATTTCTCATTTTCAGGTTTTATCGTTACCTTTGTATCGATAATCTCTTTATAAAACCCATAAAAAAACTACCCTATATGAGAGAAATTGTCGTAAGCGGCATACGCTCGACCGGAAACCTGCATTTGGGCAATTACTACGGAGCGCTGCGCAACTTTGTAAAAATGCAATATGAAAATGATTGTTACTTTTTCATTGCCGACCTGCACTCCCTGACCACTCACCCCGACCCCAAAATGTTGCCGATAAATGTAAAAAACATTTTGGCAGAATACCTGGCAGCAGGACTCGACCCCGAAGCCTGCTCGCTCTTTATACAGAGCGACCTGCCCGAAGTATCGGAACTTTACCTGCTGCTCAACATGCATGCCTATGTTGGCGAACTTGCCCGCACTGCTTCGTTTAAAGACAAAGTGCGCAAACAGCCCGACAACGTCAATGCCGGACTGCTCACCTATCCTACCCTCATGGCGGCCGACATCATCATACACAAGGCCACAAAAGTACCCGTAGGAAAAGACCAGGAACAACACCTCGAAATGACCCGCCGGTTTGCCCGCCGGTTCAATACCATCTATGGTGTTGAATATTTTCCCGAACCCACCAGCTATAACTTCGGCGAAGAATCCATAAAAATTCCGGGACTCGACGGCAGCGGCAAGATGGGAAAATCAGAAGGAAACTGCATCTACCTCATCGACGACGAGAAAACCTTGAGGAAAAAGGTCATGCGAGCTGTCACCGACGAAGGTCCCCAAACTCCCAACGCACCCAAACCCCTTCCCATAGAAAATCTCTTCACCATCATGAAGGTGGTATCATCGCCCGACACCTACAACTATTTCGAAGAAAAATACAACAACTGCGAAATACGATACGGCGACATGAAGAAACAATTGGCCGAAGATATCTTGAAAGTGACGACCCCCATCAGAGAACGCATTACCGAAATCAAGAGCGATGACGCTTACATGAAAAAGGTAATCACACAAGGGGCCGAAAAGGCAAGAGAGAATGCTGTAAAGACCATAGCCGAGGTCAAACAAATCATGGGAATACATTATTTCTAATCAGTCTCTATTTTCTCATCCATCTATGGCGGGAGGTTTCGGGAAAAACCTGGGGCCTCCCGCTTTGCTAATATACAACTCACCATGACACACGAACATCATCATCACCACCACCAGGCACCCGACCAACTGAACCGAGCCTTCCTTTGGGGAATAGGACTTAACATTGCTTTCGTAATAGCAGAAGCTGCAGCCGGTTTTATCTACGGCTCACTGGGACTCCTCTCCGACGCAGGGCATAACCTGAGCGACGTTGTGAGCCTCGTATTGGCTCTTATTGCATTCAGACTGGCTCTTATCAAACCATCAGACGTATATACCTACGGATATAAAAAAAGTACGATACTTGTATCGCTGCTCAACGCCATCATTCTCCTCGTCGCCGTAGGATTCATTTTGGCCGAATGCATAGAGAAACTCCGCCACCCTCAACCTATTGAAGGAGGGGTCATTGCCTGGATCGCAGGCATCGGCATCATCATCAATGGTGTTACCGCTTGGCTCTTTTTCAAGGACCGCACGCACGACCTCAATGTAAAGGGGGCTTTTCTGCACATGGCTGCCGACACACTGGTAAGCGTTGGGGTACTGCTTTCGGGCATCATCATATCCTTTACCGGCTGGTACATCATCGACCCGATTATAGGCCTTGTCATTGCCATCATCATACTCTACTCAACATGGGATTTACTGCACGACAGCCTGCGCTTATCTCTCGATGGCGTACCCTCCGACATCAACCTTGAAGAGATAGAAAAACTGTTGCTCAGCGACAGCCGTGTAACAGGATTACACCATCTGCACATTTGGGCCATCAGTACCACACAGAACGCTCTTACCGCCCACATCGTCGTCAACAATTTCGACAATGCCGAAGAACTCAAACATCACCTGCGTGAGTTGTTGTTGGAGAAAAACATCCAACATGCCACTTTTGAACTGGAACAGCAGGGCGAACATTGCCAGGCCGACTGCTGCTAAACAAGGAAATAGGCAACAGAGAGAACGATTCCAACGTTGCGGTTTTCCAATACAGGCAATAAAAAAGCCCCTCTCCTTTTAGGAAGAGGGGCTTTATCATTTCAAGATTTGGCTTGGCTCTTACATGTCGGTTACATTCTTGCGATTGGCAAATGCCCGGTCAAACTCATCTTTGGAACCGACGATGAGACGATCAAACTCTCGTTGTCCGGTACCGGCAGGAATCAGGTGACCACAGATGACATTCTCTTTCATACCTTCAAGTGTATCAACTTTACCATTGATGGCAGCCTCGTTGAGGACCTTGGTAGTTTCCTGGAATGAAGCGGCCGACATGAAGCTCGACGTCTGCAATGCAGCACGGGTGATACCTTGGAGTATTTGCTCCGAGGTAGCCGGGACAGCATCACGCACTTCTACGAGACGCAGGTCACGACGTTTGAGCATGGAGTTCTCGTCGCGCAGCTTGCGGGCGGTAACAATCTGTCCCGGTTTCATCACTTGCGAATCACCGGCATCGACAACGACTTTCTTACCCCAGATGCGGTCGTTCTCATCCATGAACTCGTGTTTATCGACAATTTGCTGTTCGAGGAAACGGGTATCACCCGGGTCGAGAATAGTAACCTTACGCATCATCTGACGTACGATAACTTCAAAGTGTTTGTCGTTGATTTTCACACCTTGCAGACGGTAAACGTCTTGTACTTCGTTGACGATATACTCTTGTACTGCTGTGGGGCCCTTGATGGCCAAGATGTCCGACGGGGTGATAGCTCCATCAGAAAGAGGAGTACCGGCACGCACATAATCGTTTTCCTGTACAAGAATCTGTTTCGACAGAGGCACAAGATATTTCTTCACCTCTCCGGTCTTCGACGTTACCGATATTTCTCGATTACCACGTTTAATCTTACCGAAAGTAATCTCACCGTCGATTTCAGAAACAACGGCAGGATTGGACGGGTTACGGGCTTCAAACAACTCGGTAACACGGGGAAGACCACCGGTAATATCGCCGGCTTTACCCACGGCACGAGGTATCTTGACAAACACCTGACCGCTCTTGATATCCTGGCCTTCATCAATCATCAAGTGGGCACCCATAGGCAGGTTGTAGCTGCGAATTACATCGCCGTTCTCGTCGAGAATTTGGGCAACAGGTACACGGGTACGGTCTTTCGACTCGATGATAATCTTTTCGCGGAGACCTGTCTGCTCGTCCGATTCTACCTTATAGGTAACACCTTCTATCACATTTTCAAAGCGCACCTTACCGGTAGCTTCCGATACGATAACGGCATTGAAGGGGTCCCACTCGCAGACGATATCGCCTTTTTTGAGCATATCGCCGCTGTTGAAGTAAAGTTTGGAACCGTAGGGTATATTGGTATTGGTCAAGACAATCTTGGTATTGGGGTCGATAATACGCATCTCGGCCAAACGACCAACAACGATTTGGACTTTCTTGCCCGACTCATCTTCGCTGTCGACAGTACGCAACTCGTCGATTTCGAGAATACCGTCGTAACGAGAGGTCACATTAGACACGGCAGCGATGTTAGAAGCGATACCACCGACGTGGAAGGTACGCAGGGTAAGCTGTGTACCGGGCTCACCGATAGACTGAGCGGCAATAACACCCACAGCCTCGCCTTTTTGTACCATACGATTGGTAGCCAAGTTACGGCCATAGCATTTGGCGCATACACCATGTTTCGACTCGCAAGTAAGTACCGAACGTATTTCAATGCGTTCGATAGGCGACTCTTCGATTTTCTTGGCAATCTCTTCGGTAATCTCTTCGCCCGAATGAACCAAGATTTCGCCGGTAAGGGGGTGTTGTACATCATGTACCGATACACGACCGAGAATACGCTCGGAAAGTGAAGCCACCACCTCTTCGTTGTTTTTAAGTTCGGTGCATACAAGACCGCGCAACGTACCGCAGTCTTCTTCGTGAATAATCACGTCGTGGGCCACATCGACAAGACGACGGGTCAAGTATCCGGCGTCGGCCGTCTTCAAGGCCGTATCGGCAAGACCTTTACGGGCACCGTGGGTAGAAATGAAGTACTCCAACACCGAAAGGCCCTCCTTAAAGTTGGCCAAAATAGGGTTCTCGATGATTTGACCACCTTCGGCTCCAGACTTCTGCGGCTTGGCCATAAGACCACGCATACCGGAGAGCTGACGAATCTGTTCCTTAGAACCACGGGCACCGGAGTCAAGCATCATGAACACAGAGTTGAACCCTTGGTTATCGGCCGACAACTGTTTCATCAGAATATCGGAGAGTTTCGAGTTGACGTGCGTCCAAGTATCGATAATCTGGTTGTAACGTTCGTTGTAGGTAATGAAGCCCATGTTGTAGTTGGCCATGATTTGCTCTACATTGGCATAACCTTCATTGACAAGAGCCTCTTTCTCGGCCGGGATAATCACGTCGGCCAGATTGAACGAAAGGCCGCCCTTGAAGGCCATCTTGTATCCGAGGTTCTTGATGTCGTCGAGGAATTGGGCTGCACGCACAACACCGCATACTTTGATGACATTACCAATGATGGTACGCAACGACTTCTTGGTAAGAATCTCGTTGATATAACCCACCTCTTTGGGAACGAACTCATTGACGAGAATACGACCCACCGAGGTATCGCGCAACACTTCGACATAATTGCCGTTCTCATCGAGGTCCTGTACACGCACCTTCACGGGAGCATGCAGTGTCACCTTACCTTCGTTGTAGGCAATCTCAGCCTCCTCAGGTCCGTAGAAAATGAGACCTTCGCCCTTGGAACCGGGGCGCAATTTGGTAATGTAGTACAGACCCAAGACCATATCCTGCGACGGCACGGTGATAGGGGCACCGTTGGCGGGGTTAAGGATATTGTGGGCACCAAGCATCAGCATCTGAGCTTCGAGAATAGCCTCGTTACCAAGAGGCAAGTGCACGGCCATCTGGTCACCATCGAAGTCGGCATTGAAGGCGGTACAAGCCAGGGGGTGCAGCTGAATGGCTTTACCCTCAATCATTTTGGGCTGGAAAGCCTGGATACCGAGACGGTGCAGAGTCGGGGCACGGTTGAGGAGTACGGGGTGTCCTTTCATCACGTACTCGAGAATATCCCATACAACGGGATCTTTGCGATCGACGATTTTCTTCGCCGACTTCACCGTCTTGACGATACCGCGCTCGATGAGCTTGCGGATAACAAACGGTTTATAGAGCTCGGCTGCCATGTTTTTGGGCAGACCGCATTCATACATTTTCAATTCAGGACCTACCACGATAACCGAACGGGCCGAGTAGTCGACACGTTTACCGAGAAGATTCTGACGGAAACGTCCCTGCTTACCTTTCAAACTGTCGGAGAGCGATTTCAACGGACGATTGGCATCGGTCTTCACAGCACTCGACTTACGAGAGTTGTCGAGCAGAGAGTCGACAGCCTCCTGCAACATACGTTTCTCATTGCGGAGAATCACCTCAGGAGCTTTAATCTCCATCAGACGTTTGAGACGATTGTTGCGAATGATTACGCGGCGATAAAGGTCGTTGAGGTCGGAGGTGGCAAAACGTCCGCCGTCGAGGGGTACCAGAGGACGCAACTCGGGAGGAATGACGGGAATGACTTTGAGAATCATCCACTCGGGCCGGTTGCGGTTTTTGGAGGCACGGAACGACTCAACGACTTGCAGCCGTTTGAGTGCTTCGTTCTTGCGTTGCTGCGAACCATCTTTATTGGCCGTATCACGCAATTTGTAAGAAAGTTCATCCAGGTCGAGACGCACCAGCAGGTCATAAATGGCCTCGGCACCCATCTTGGCGATAAACTTGTTGGGGTCGGTATCCTCAAGCAACTGATTGTCCTTGGGGAGCGTATCGAGCACATTGAGATACTCCTCTTCCGAGAGAAGATCATACATGGCCAGGTCGTCTTTCACACCGGGTTGTATGACGATATAACGCTCATAATAGATAACTGCGTCGAGTTTCTTCGAGGGAAGTCCGAGCAAATAACCTATTTTATTGGGCAATGAACGGAAGTACCAGATGTGCGCTACGGGGACAACCAGTTGAATGTGTCCCATACGTTCGCGACGCACCTTCTTCTCGGTAACTTCCACACCACAACGGTCGCAGACGATGCCTTTGTAACGGATGCGTTTGTACTTACCGCAATGGCACTCGTAATCTTTTACGGGGCCGAATATACGTTCG
>CAJLYN010000100.1 GCA_905210875.1 uncultured Bacteroides sp.
ATGAACCGAAGCAGCCGAAGATGCGCGACTTGATTTCGCGGTTGCGCAGGGCCGATACCAGCAGTTCGACATCGGGGAAAAGTTGTGTGTTGTAGGTGGGGCTACCGATGATTAACGCTTTGTATTTGAAAATATCGCGCAGAATATACGACTTGTCTGATACCGATACGTCGTGCATCGCAATGTTTTTGATGCCGTTTGCTGCCAGTTCGCGGGCTATCTCTTCGGCCATTTGGGCGGTGTGGCCGTACATGGAGCCGTAGGCAATGACGACACCCTCTTCGGCTTCGTAGCGGCTCAGATGGTCGTAGATGTCGATGACCTTGGCTATATGTTCTTTCCACACAGGTCCATGGGTAGGGCAGATGGTTTCAATGGCGACACCGGCGAGTTTCGAGAGAGCCTTCTGCACAGGTGCTCCGTATTTGCCCACGATGTTGGCATAGTAGCGTACCATCTCGTCCCAATATATGTCGCAGTTGAGGTGTGTGTCGACAACACCGCCTTCGAGGGCACCGAAGCAGCCGAAGGCGTCGCCCGAGAAGAGCAGTTTCTCTTGCGGGCAGTACGATACCATGGTTTCGGGCCAGTGTACCATGGGTACCATATAGAATATCAATTCTTTTGAACCCAGCGAGAGCGATTCGCCTTCTTTTATGGTGAGGGTATTGTCGCAGATGCCGTAAAATCCTTTGACCATGTCGAGTGTCTTGGCATTTCCCACGATTTGTATTTGGGGGTAAGCGCGTCTTACGGCGGCGATGGAGGCCGAGTGGTCGGGCTCCATGTGGTTGATTACCAGATAGTCGATGGGACGCTCGCCGAGAATGTTCCGGATGTTTTCGAGGTAGCTTTCGGTGCAGCTGGCTTCGATGGTGTCGATGAGGGCCACTTTTTCATCGACAATGAGGTATGAGTTGTAGGAGACTCCGTAAGGGAGCGGCCACAGGGCCTCGAATTTGTGGGTCTTACGATCGTTGGCTCCCACATAGTAAATGCAGGGCGCAATTTCAGTCAGATTGTTCATATATTATTGTTTTTTTAAGTTTAATCGATAAATCGACGGGTCAGATTCTCGTAGGCGTCGATGCGGCGGTCGCGCAGAAACGGCCACCAGCGTCGTACGGTTTCTGACCGTGCAAGATCTATCTCGACCGTGTGTACGCACTCTTCATCGCAGGAAGCCTGCCAGAGTATCTCGCCTTGGGGGCCGGCAACGAAACTGCTGCCCCAGAACTGTATGCCGCGGGTTTGTCCGCTCGGGTCGGGTTCGTGGCCCACCCGGTTTACAGAAACGACCGGTAAACCGTTGGCAACGGCATGTCCCCGTTGCGATAGTATCCAGGCGTTGCGTTGCCGTTCTTTCTCGTCGGGCGTGTCGCTGCTTTCCCAACCGATGGCGGTGGGGTAGATGAGCAGGTCGGCGCCGCGCAGGGTCATGAGACGGGCGGCTTCGGGATACCATTGGTCCCAACATACGCCGAGACGGCCTATAGAAGTCTGTATGGGTTCAAAGCCGAGGTCGCCGGGAGTGAAGTAGAATTTCTCGTAATAGGCCGGGTCGTCGGGAATGTGCATTTTGCGGTATTTACCGGCGATTGAGCCGTCTTTGTCGAACACGACGGCTGTGTTGTGGTATAGTCCCGGGGCCCGGCGTTCAAAGAGCGAAGTAACCAATACGATGTGGCAATCCCGGGCAATGTCTCCGTAGAAATGGGTCGATGGGCCCGGAATGGGCTCGGCCTCATCGAAGCAGTCGGGGTTCTCGGTCTGACAGAAGTAAAGGCCGTTGTGCAACTCTTGAAGCACGACGAGTTGGGCTCCTTGGCGGGCGCACTCTTCGATACGGCTTTTGAGGCGGCTCATGTTCTCTTCACGGTTTGAAGAGTTGGATTGTTGTATGAGACCAACTAAGATTTTCTTTTCCATATTCGACGATGTCATATTTTTAAAACACCTTGCGGATATTGCATGGTAACACAATGCAGCGATCCATGTTGCTTGATGAGGGCACGGCAGTCTATGCCTACGATGTCGCGGTCGGGGAATGCCAGTTGCAGCACTTGTGCCGCGGCGGCATCGTTGTCGGGTTGGGCATAAGTCGGGTATAGCACGGCTTTGTTGAGAATGAGGAAGTTGGCATAGGTGGCCGGTAGCCGTTCTCCGTCGCAAACGATGGGTGCGGCCATAGGCAGTGGCAGCAGTCGGAATGGCTTTCCGCCGAGCGTGCGGAACGAGCGTAGTTCCTCTTCCATGGCCGAGAGGGCTGCGTAGTGCAGGTCGTCGGTGTCGTTGCAGTGTACGTATACGATAGTATCGTCGGGGCAGAGCCGGGCCAGTGTGTCGATGTGACTGTCGGTATCGTCGCCGGCCAAAAATACGTGGTCGAGCCACAAGACCTGTCGGACAGAGAAGTTTTCTTTCAGATAAGCCTCGATTTGTTTCCGGTCCCATTCTCCGTTCCGGTTGGGAGAGAGCAGGCATTCCGAGGTGGTGAGGAGCGTGCCTTTTCCGTCCGATTCGATGGAGCCTCCTTCAAGCACAAAATTCAATCGGTTGACATATTCCCCATTGAACAGACCCTCTTGATAGATATGTCTTGTTATCAGGTTGTCATGATTCGCTGCGAATTTCAGCCCCCAGCCGTTAAATGCAAAGTCGAGAATGCGGGCCCGACCGTTCTCTTCATTTATGAGAGTAATGCCTCCGTGATCTCTGGCCCACGTGTCGTTGGTGGGGCAGGAAAGGTAGCCGATGTTTGCGGTTGTCGTTTTCCCTTCGATACGACGGCGCACCTTTTCGGTATCGGGTGCGACAATGAGCAGCGGTTCTCTTTTCGAAATCTCTCGGGCGATGTCGGTAAAGCACTCTTCTACCTCATCGAGCATTTCTCGCCAGTCGGTATCGGGGTGAGGCCAAGTGAGTTGTATGCCCGATTGCGGATACCATTCGGCAGGCAGGATATAGTCGGCGTGTTTCACTTGTTTTCTTTGGGTTTGCGGTCAAAGAACGGATTTTTGGAAGAGGCGCTGATAGGGATGGCTATGCATTGCCGGCAATCTTTCAGCAGACCCAATTTCTCAACAGCCCATCCAGCTGAGAACATGACTCTGCAATCTACTCTCAAATCGGCAGCCTTGGCACAAGCCGAACCTATGGCGATTCCTACGTCGATGGAGTTAATGGCACATGGCGTCGACAATGGCTTCTCTGCACAAGTGGCAAAGCCGCAATAGGCACAATTGAGACCTTGTGGCGCTTGACGTGTTCCAATGACAATCATGGCATCGGCCAACTGAATGTTTTCACTGTCTCTGATGAGAAACTTCATGCCGGTTTCTTCGGCCAGTCGTAGCATCTCTGCCGACACGGCATCAATATCTTCGTCGGTGAGTGTGGCAATTTCGATGATGTCTACCCCTTTCCCTTTGGGAGCGGTGCGGGCGGCCAGCATCATCTCCTTGGCGGCATAGAGCATAAACTCTTTGCGGGCCTCTCTTTCGTTGATAATCATAACCTATATATATTAATTGCGATGCAAATATAGTGAAAGGCGAGCGCAGAGACAAAAGGAAAACGAAGATTTCTGTATTTGGTTTTGCCGAACCGGATTCTGTATTCTGAAATTAAAGAATAATAAGAGCAAAGTCGATAGATGACGGTAATTTCTCCAATTAAGTATGTTGAAGAACGTCGTGTGCTATCTCTATAACTCTATGCTGCGGAAGTATAACAGTCTCTGTTGCTACTTTTTGAGGCGAATAAATATGGACGATGATTCCTCGTTTTAATTTTTTATCGCTATTTTTGTAATAGAAATGTAACTCGTTTGTTATATTTTCCTCATATAATGCGTTTATCTTTGTGGCCAAATTTAGAAGTATGGATACAATATTTTTAGGATTCGTAATCTTTTTATTTGTGTTGGCGATTTTCGATTTATGGGTCGGTGTAAGTAACGATGCCGTAAACTTCCTTAACTCAGCAATCGGAGCGAAAGCCGCCAAGTTTAGGACTATAATTATTATTGCCGCTATCGGTGTTTTCTGCGGAGCTTCGTTAAGCAACGGCATGATGGATATAGCTCGGCACGGAATATTCCGTCCCGAGCAATTTTATTTTTACGAGTTGATGTATATTTTTCTGGCGGTGATGGTTACCGACATTGTCTTGCTCGATATCTTCAATTCACTAGGTATGCCTACCTCAACTACGGTATCGATGGTGTTTGAACTATTGGGGGCCTCGTTTGCTGTGGCAATGATAAAACTGGCATCCGATACGACGGGACTTACCTTTGCCGACTTACTTAATACCGAGAAAGCCCTGTCGGTGATATTGGGAATTTTCCTCTCTGTTGCTATTGCGTTTTTCTTTGGAGCGCTGGTGCAATATCTGGCACGTATCATTTTTACTTTTAACTATCAATGTAAGATGCGCTGGAAAGCCGGATTATTCGGCGGTTTGGCTGTGACGGCTATCATCTATTTTATGCTCATCAAAGGTGTGAAGGACCTCTCTTTCATGACTTCCGAAAACAAATTGTGGGTACATGAGCATACGGCTCTTATCATGACAGGCTGTTTTGTATTTTTTACCGTTCTGATGCAAATATTGTATTGGTGTAAGGTAAACATCTTTAAGGTTGTTGTTCTCATCGGAACCTTTTCTTTGGCCATGGCATTTGCCGGAAACGATTTGGTAAACTTCATCGGAGTACCTTTGGCCGGATTCTCTTCGTATCAGGATTATATGGCCAATGGCGCCGGTGACCCCATGGGATTCCTTATGGGCTCTTTGAATGGTCCGGCCAAAACCCCTCTGATATTCCTAGTAGCAGCCGGTGCCGTAATGGTCTTCTCGCTGGCAACCTCCAAGAAGGCACACAATGTGGTGAAGACCTCGGTCGATCTTTCTCGCCAGGATACCGGCGATGAGGTATTCGGTTCTTCGCGAGTAGCCCGTAGCTTGGTTCGTTGGTTTACCTCGGTAAGTGCATGGGTGGTCGATGTTACCCCTGAACGGGTGCGTCATTGGATAAACAGCCGATTCAATCAAGATGAGGCGCAGATAGAAAACGGGGCGGCCTTTGATATGGTAAGAGCTGCTGTCAATTTGGTATTGGCCGGTCTCCTCATTGCATTGGGAACCTCTCTTAAATTGCCTCTTTCTACTACCTACGTAACCTTTATGGTGGCGATGGGATCGTCGTTGGCCGACCGTGCTTGGGGTAGAGAAAGTGCTGTTTTCCGTATTACTGGAGTGCTTTCGGTCATAGGTGGATGGTTCATTACAGCCGGTGCGGCTTTCTTGATAGCTTTTATCATTGCCATTATCATGTATTTTGGTGGTGTGTGGGCTTCTATCGCAATTGTGGCTCTTGGTATCGGTATTCTTATTCGTAGCAATATCGTCTATCGCAAAAAATCGAAGACGGAGAAGAAAGATACGACATTCAGTGAAATGTTGGCTACCAAAGATAAAGCCGAGGCTTGGAAGTTGCTCCATCAGCATATTGTCGAGAACCGTTGTATCTTTATTGGTGATATGATGCAGGCTTACAATTCCATAACCGATGGATTCATGTATGAAGAACTGCGTTCCCTGCGAAAAGCTGATGCCTTATTGCGCCAAGAAAAAAGCGTGTTGAAAAATGTACGTCGTAAAGAGACTCTTGGAATGCATCGGGTACCCAAAGAGGTGGCTATTGAAATGAATACCTGGTTCCATCTGGGATGCAACAGCTGTGAACAGATTATGTACTGTATGCGTCGTATTTGCGAGCCTTGCCTCGAACATGTCGACAACAACTTTACTCCGCTGCCTCAGAAATTTGTCGATGAATTCCTCCCGGTGAGAAATGGTGTGATGCTGCTTTTTGAACAGGCCCTTACGATTCTGCGCAATGGCCGTTACGAAGAGACCATCGAACTGCGAGCCGACTGTGAGAAAATGAAAGACCTCATTTCCCGCAAACGCAAGAACCTCGTAGAGGAGATTCAGAACGAGGAGCGCAGTGAGTATATCAGTGTTCTCTATGTCTACCTCAATATGTTGCAAGAGTCTCAGGAAGCTGTCTCTCTGTTGAGACATATGCTTCGTGCCGACCGGAAATTAAATCAAGCATAGCCCTTCCGAAGTAGACATCGACTATGAAGAATTTAATCATTGGGGCAAGCCTCCTTTTGGGGCTTGCAGGGGACTTGTACGCTCAAAAGAAAAGCGATTATATACCCGAGATACACGGTACGATACGTGGAAAATATGAGTATCAGTTTGAAGACAACAAAGGCCGTTTCCAAGTGCGGAATGCCCGTTTCAGTCTTTCGGGAAAGGTGGCGCCGATTGTCTCGTACAAGGCCGAGATAGACCTTTCCGACGAGGGTTCGATAAAGATGCTCGACGCCTATGCCCGCATCACACCCTTGAAGACCTTTGATATAACCATCGGTCAGATGCGTGTACCCTTTACCATCGACGCTCATCGTTCGCCCCACCAGCAATATTTTGCCAACCGCTCCTTTATTGCCAAGCAGGTAGGTAACGTGCGCGATGTGGGAGCCACCCTGGCCTATACCTGGGAGATAGGCATACCCGTTCGTCTCGAAGCCGGAATCTTCAATGGCTCGGGATTGACCAACCAGAAAGACTTCTGGACCAATCGCATTAATTATTCGGCTAAGGCACAGTTGCAACTCCCCAAAGGTTTTTGTCTTGAAGGAAGTGTACAGAAAATTTCGCCCGAGAACATCTCGATACAGATGTACGACATTGGGGCCTATTACCATGCCGGCCGTTGGCATGTTGAGGCAGAGTTCCTGCGCAAACATTATGCGCAGGGGGCTTTCAGGCCGGTCAATGCTTTCGATGGCTTTGTGTGCTACGACCAGCCTCTGCCCAAGGTCTTTCAGAAAATTTCTTTTCTGGGACGCTTTGACTGTATGAGCGATCACAGTAATGGCGAGGCCGGTGAAAACGGCCTGCTGATTGTCAATGACGCGGCTCGCAAACGTCTTACTGTAGGTGCGACGTTGAGTCTGGCCAAACCCTTTGTGGCCGATTTGCGTATCAATTATGAGAACTATTTTTATGCCGAAGACGCTGTGGTTGCTGTCTCGGAAAAAGACAAGATTGTAGTCGAACTGATGGTTCGCTTCTGACGAATGTTTTATTCATAGGCGTGTATACAAGTCATATTGCAAAATATTTAGCAATTGATGTGTTTTTTTTGAAAAATGAATATCGCATTATCTAGGTTTTTTGTTATATTTGAAGCCCATATTTGAAATATTGAACAAAGTACGGCAAAAAGTGTTTCTTTACATGATTTCAATAAATCTCAACTTTTGCGTATGGACTATTTTGACCTAGAAGAAATGCTGGTGGATATCATAAAGAAATATCCCGGAATGGAAGAAGCTGCAGCTCAATTCAACGCTCTGCTAGATGACGATGAAGAGTTAAAAGATAATTTCAGTGAATGGTGTGTCTCCAAGGGATATCACGAGAAAAAAGCTTTTGTGCAATTTTATCAAGAGTATATGGCTCC
>CAJLYN010000101.1 GCA_905210875.1 uncultured Bacteroides sp.
CCGCCACAAATATCTATATATACGGAGTCAACGGCCTCTTTGACCGATACTATCATGCCCGAATCGTTGCGAGCGACTCGATTAATGATATTGCTATCTTAAAAATCGAAGATACAACCTTTACCACATTCGGCCCCATACCCTATGGTCTGCGTCGCGACGACCCCATCGAAGGAGAGTTCTGCATGGCCATCAGTTACCCCGAAATCAGTACTTTGGGAATCAATCCCAAAACCACAACCGGTATCATCAGTGCCACGACCGATAGCAACCACCCATCGCGCTGCCAGACTACGGCCTCTATCGAACATGGCAGTAGTGGAAGCCCGCTATTTGACAAAGATGGAAACATTTTAGCTATAAACTCGGCCAAATACTCCGGTTTTTATACCAAAATGGCCGTAAAAAACCAATACCTGTGGCAACTCATCGAACAATGCGACGAACTAAAAGGCTTTGATCTGCCTGTCGTGAGTGCCGGACGCCAACTGACCGAAATCGTGGCCACGAATAAGAACTTCGTCGTTCTCATTCTTACACGACTCCCGTCAAACGACCAACTAGAATACTATTACATACTCGATGAAGAGAAACCTCTCGAAGAGACCGACCCTTTTGCCCGGGCCGAACAATTTTTCTACGCCGGTCAATACCGCGAAGCGGTAGATCTCCTCACCCGCATATTGACGGAGGATAGAGACAACAGCAGAGCCTATTATCTGCGAGGTTGCTGCTGGGCACGACTCAATACCCGAGAAAATGCCATTGTCGATTATCGTCAGGCATTGCGCAGCTTCGACAAAAAGCGCGACGGCGAAGAGCTACAAGCTCTGATTTACTGCAACTTGGCATTGAATCAAATCGCCTTTAATGACTACGAAGAGGCTATGACTACCATTGAAAAAGCCCTGAAAATCAAGACCGATAATTTTTCTCTGATGGTCAAGGGGTTGGCATGTTACTACCTGAAAGAATACGACACGGCCATCGAAATATTCTCAGATATAATCGACGACATCGAACTGCAATCGACAGTCTACTATTACAGAGGCCTCTCCTTCCTTGCCATCGACAAGAGAGAGGCAGCACTCTCCGACATGAAAAATGCTGCTGCCTGTGGAAACAAATTCGCAGTCGAATGGTTAGATAATTATTCGTCATCACCTACCTCAATGCCCTGATACAATATTGCTCATGCCATTGCTCCGCCACTCATTTCTTGCAACTCCCAACCGAGGGTTATTCGCGACGATACTGTCATGTGCCCTTTTCATGCTGCCAGTGCAAAGCCAGGCACAGAACAGTCTGCCGACACCAAGCGACAGCGTCGGAACATCGGGCTGTGCACAAACCGACGGAAACGACTCTGTAAAAACGGAGAAAATCTCTTTTTTCAAAAAAATAGGCAACTATTTCAGAAATGCCAATAAGCCGAAACCCGATAAGAAATTTGACATCAGTTTCATCGGAGGCCCGCAATATTCCAGTGCCACACAATTCGGCATCGGCATTATGGCTGCCGGCTTATACCGTAGTGACCGCAGCGACCTGAGCATACAACCGTCGAACGTCTCTTTGTTTGGAAACGTCTCTACATCGGGTTTTTATATGCTCGGCGTGCGCGGCACACATATCCTACCCGAAGATCGATACCGTCTCTTATACACCGTTTATTTTTATTCCATGCCCAGTAACTATTGGGGTATAGGATATAAAGCTGGCAGCAACAACGACTATTATTGGAGCTACCTCAGATTGCAATCTCAAATAAAGGTTGATTACCTTTTCCGTCTCTCCGATAACCTGTTTATCGGACCGATGGCCAGCTTTGACTTTGTCAGGGGTACCGACTTTGCCAAGAAAAATGAGGCTGACCCCCGCTCCTTGGAACAACTCATCGACGGAGAGACACCCAGGGTATTGACTACTGGGGCAGGTGCCTCAATCGTATATGACAGCCGTGATGTCATTACCGATGCCCACAAGGGTATATACCTGAAAATTGAGCAGGGATTCTATCCCGGCTTCCTGGGCAACAAGTACGATTTCATGATGACCGACTTCATCTTTGACCTCTACCAGAAGGTGTGGAAAGGGGGTGTATTGGCTCTCGACCTGCACGGTCGGTTCAACTACGGAGATGTTCCGTGGACCATGAAAAGCCGTCTGGGTGGAATGTTCCGCATGCGTGGTTATTACGAAGGCCAATACCGTAACAACAACCTCATGGAGGCTCAACTCGAATTGCGTCAACGTGTGTGGAAACGCAACGGAGTAGCGCTGTGGGTGGGAGCCGGCAACGTTTTTGAGAACTTCCATTCGTTCGACTTTTCGCACACACTACCCAACTTCGGTATAGGCTACCGCTGGGAATTCAAAAGTCGGGTAAACGTGCGTCTGGATTTGGGGTTCGGGAAAAATTTCAAACCCGGATTCATGTTCAACATCAATGAGGCATTTTAACGCCCCTCTCACCTATTCATAAAAATGATTGATGGCCTGCGCCACCGTCAGCACCTCATCATCGGTCATGACAGGAGAAATCGGTAACGAGAGTACCTCATCGGCCAACCGTTCGGTAACCGGCAGAGACAAATGTGCATAACAACGGTAACAGGCCTGCTTATGAGGTGGAACAGGATAATGTATAAGGGTAGGAATCTGCTGCTGTTGCAACGCTTCAATCAACTCCTGGCGGTGGGGTACCTGCACGACATACTGATGATAGATGTGCCCGGCCTCCGGCTCGGGTTTCACCACCATGGGGACAGTGATGGCCTTATCATAAAGAGCCGCCAACTGCCGCCGGCGACGGTTGTCTTCGTCGAGATAGTCGAGTTTCACCGAAAGGAAAGCCGCCTGCAACTCGTCCAAACGGCTGTTATAGCCTCTGTATTGATTATAGTATCGACGTTCCGAACCGTAATTGGCCAAAGCACGAACCGTGCGTGCCAACTCTTCGTCGTGCGTGGCTACCGCTCCGCCATCGCCCAACGCTCCAAGATTCTTTGAGGGATAAAAACTGATTCCTGCCGCATGTCCCAGCGCGGCCGACTTGCGCCCGCCGAAAAGTCCTTCACACAAGGCTTCGGCACCGAGCGACTGTGCAGCGTCTTCGACGACCAACAGGTGATGCCGGCGAACCACTTCGGCCAAAGATTCGTCCCAGCAGCAGCGGCCATAAAGATGCACCGGCAGGACGGCTTTTGTGCGGGGTGTTATGGCAGCCTCGACACGCTGGGTGTCGAGATTGGTTCGTGGCGACGGCTCTACAAATATGGGCATCAGCCGGTTATCGGTTACAGCCAGCACCGTGGCCACATAGGTATTGGCCGGCACAATGATTTCATCGCCGACAGAGAGTTTTCCCATTTCGATATAGGCCCGCAGGATAAGCCGCAACGCATCAAGGCCATTTCCACAAGCCACAACATGAGGCACACCGAGGTAAGCCGCCAGGCGGCTCTCAAATGCAGAGACCTGCTGACCCAGAAGATACCACCCCGAATCGATAACGGCAGCGGCAGCCTGCTTCAACGCATCGGCATAACGGGCATTGATTTTCTGCAAATCCTGAAACTTCATGAACGGCGGGTGTATTGAATAAATGCGTCGTAATCGCGAATGTAATCGTCTTCGTCGTAAAGGTCCGAGGCCAATACCAGGCAGATGGAGCTGGACGAGAACTCTCGTTGTGCGGCCCATATACCGGGCGGTACATGCAGGCCGTAATAGGGGCGGTTCAGTGTCACGACTCGCTGCTCGCGACCATCATCGAGAAAGACCGCCGCAACAATGAGTTGGTGGCAGGCCTTGTGGGCATGGGCACCGCGCGACTCGCCTCCCGGTATGTCGTAGAGATAAAATATGCGTTTTATCTCAAAGGGAAGTTCGCCCCCACCATGTAAAGGCGTGATATTCCCACCCGGGTCATAGATACGGGGCAGGGTCATAAGCTCACAGTCATGTACCGAAGGGCGGGTCATAGAGGGGATAATCGTTTGTATTCGTCAAAGTCGTATATGTAATCGCTTTCGTCGAAGGCTCCCGACGACAAGACCAGTGCCAAAGAATTGGTAGAGAAATCGGTCAGTTGCCGCCAGGTAAGTGCCGGGAGGTAAACGCCATAATAGGAACGATTCAAGAAATAGCGTTGTTCCTGCCCGTCGGCCCCACGCACGAGTAGTTCGAAACTGCCCGAAAGGGCCACGATAAACTCCTGCTGCGTGCGGTAAGCGTGTCCGCCACGGTACTGGCCGCCGGGAACATCGTATATCCAGTATGCGCGTTTGATGTCAAATGGGATATGACGCCCGCCTTCGATAAAAGAGAGGTTACCCCGCCGGTCTTCGATTTTGGGCAACTCAATTTTCCTGACTCCGGTCGTCATAACCATCGCAACGCTATTATTTCCCGGCCTCTCGGGCCAAGGCAATGAGGTATTGTCCGTACTGGTTTTTCTTCATGGGCTCGGCCTGTGCCAAAAGTTGCTCGGCGGTAATCCAGCCCTGATTGAAAGCTATCTCTTCGAGGCAGGCAACTTTCCAGCCCTGACGGTGCTCGATGGTCTCTATAAATGCCGATGCCTCAAACAAGGAATCGTGGGTACCGGTGTCGAGCCACGCAAATCCGCGGCCCATAAGTTGCACCTTCAACTCGCCCGAGGCCAGGAATGCCTGATTGACCGAGGTGATTTCAAGTTCTCCCCGGGGCGAGGGCTTTATGCTCTTGGCAATATCTACGACCTTATTGGGATAGAAATAGAGCCCCACCACGGCATAATTACTTTTGGGATGGGCCGGTTTTTCCTCGATGGAGGTAACATTTCCATCGGCATCAAAAGCGGCAACGCCGTAACGTTCGGGGTCGCTCACCCGGTAGCCGAAAACGGTAGCCAGCCCCTCCTCAGCGTTCTTGACGGCTACCGAAAGCATCGACGAGAAGCTCTGTCCGTAAAAGATATTGTCGCCCAATACCAGACAGGCGGTATCGTCGCCAATAAACTGCTCTCCGATAATGAATGCCTGTGCCAAACCGTCGGGCGAGGGCTGCTCGGCATATTCGAAATGTACGCCAAACTGCGAACCGTCGCCCAGCAGGCGGCGGAATCCCGGCAAATCATAGGGGGTAGATATAATGAGTATATCGCGTATGCCGGCCAGCATAAGGACCGATACGGGATAGTAAATCATCGGTTTGTCGTAGATGGGCAGCATCTGCTTACTGACACCCATTGTTATCGGGTATAGACGAGTACCCGACCCTCCGGCCAAAACTATTCCTTTCATGGTGTTCAAGGTTATCGGTTGGAATACATCTGTTCGTAATATTTCTGGTAGTCGCCGCTGACGACCTCATCGACCCACTCCTGGTGTTCGAGATACCAGCGTATGGTCTTTTCAATCCCGACAGAGAACGGTGTCTCGGGATACCAGCCCAACTCGCGGGCAGTCTTCGAGGGATCTATCGCATAGCGCATATCGTGGCCCAGACGGTCGCCCACATAGGTTATCAGGTCGTAGTTGATGGTATCGAGCGATGTTTTCAGCACAGCCTGGTAACGAGGCTCTTCCTTCATCAACCGGGCAATGGTGTCGATGGTGAGTTTCACAATGTTGATGTTGGTCTCTTCGTTGAAACCGCCGATGTTGTAAACTTCGCCCACACGGCCTCCGGCAAGTACCATGTCGATGGCCTTGGCATGGTCTTCGACATAGAGCCAGTCGCGCACGTTGTCGCCCTTGCCATAGACGGGAAGCTTGCGCCCTTCGAGAATGTTCTTTATAATAAGAGGTATGAGTTTCTCGGGGAAATGATACGGTCCGTAATTGTTGGAACAACGAGTGATGTTGACCGGCATCTTATAGGTCTCATGATAAGCCCTCACAATGAGATCGGCTCCGGTTTTTGACGAAGAGTAGGGCGAACGGGGATCGAGCGGGGTCTCTTCGGTAAAGAATTTCTTTCCGTAGGTCTGTATACGGGTACGCCCCTTCACGACACGGCGCACATCTTCGTCGTCGATATGCAGAGGCTGGGGGGTATCAAAATCCTTCGACAACGAGCCGTAAACCTCATCGGTCGATACTTGCAGGAATTTTTTCCCGGGCAGGTAGGTAGGATAACCCTGGGCATCTTTACCGGTGGTCCAGGCCTTCTTGGCACATTCGAGCATATTCTGTGTACCGAGGATATTGGTTTGCAGGAAAAGCTGCGGATTGGTGATACTGCGGTCGACATGCGACTCTGCGGCGAAATTCACCACATAGTCGATCGGACGACGGGCAAATATGTTCGAGACCAGCTCGGCATTGGCGATATCGCCACGCACAAACTCTACACGAGGGTCTTTCAACTCCTCCTTGATGGTTCCAAGATTTCCGGCATATGTCAGTTTGTCAAGAATGACGATGTTGATATCATCGTATTTCTTCAACATGTATTTTACGAAATTCGCACCAATAAAACCGGCTGCACCGGTTACCAAATAGGTTTTCATAAACAGATATTAAATTTAGGCCGCAAGATACATATTTTTCGGTAATCTCCTATGAATTGGCTCATCAATATTTTCACCGGGGCCAACAAAATGCCTGGCACCTTCACTCCTGCCTCGAATTAAACCGAAATTGGCTCTCTCCTATGCAAGCATACTCTTTATTTTAACAAACTCATATTCTCTTGCTGACAATAAATTTCAATGTCGGCCCTACACCAAGCAAGTAATGGCCAATAAATATATCATAACAAGCACTCCGATGCCAAAAGGATTATTACCGTGCAGATTAAACGGCATAAAGCTTATTTTTTTTGCATTTTTTATTGGTTGAAAAAGAAATAATATCTACTTTTGCCCCTATCAAATATTGCCATGTCGAGATAGCAAAATGGGCAAAAAAGATACTCATGTAAAACACGAAGGCACTATTACGCAGATTGATGGTGCAACGGTTCATGTCCGGATTATACAACATTCGGCATGCGCGGGTTGCCATGTAAAATCGGCTTGTACCGCAGCAGACCGCAGTGAGAAAATCATAGAAACGATATGCCATTTACCCGGCCTGTATGTAGGTCAGCACGTATGGGTGGTCGGGACCGAAGCCATGAGCAATACAGCTCTGAGGCTGGCGTTTGTGTATCCGTTTGTCGTGGTATGCTGCGTATTGGCAGGTTGCTACTATTTTACCCGAGACGAGGCTGCATCGGGTATTGCCGCACTCCTCTCTCTGCTACCCTATTACTCGATACTTTATTTGATAAGGAAAAAGATAAAGAAGTCGCTAGTTTTTACGGTCGAACCGCAAAAGGGAAACGAAAACCTATAAACCTATTATAAATTAAAAAGAAATGAGTTTAATATGGATTGCGACCCTCTCACTGGGGGGTATTGGAGCCATAAGTGCAATCATCTTGTACTTTGTCGCCCAGAAATTCAAAGTCTATGAAGACCCGCGCAACGGACAAGTCGAAGCTGTACTACCCGGAGACAACTG
>CAJLYN010000102.1 GCA_905210875.1 uncultured Bacteroides sp.
AGTTTCTCGACGCGGCCGTATCCGCAGTTTTCAAACGGAGAGGTGAAGATGGCATCGGGAGCAAGTGCGATGATTTTCTCCACGTCGGGAGCAAAGGAGTTGCCCACGTCGACGATGCGTCGACCGGCTATTCCGGCGCGCAGGGTGGCGTTGGTGATGTATTGCGACTCACACACGCCTACAATACCGTGGGCGGCACCCAGGGCGTCGAGCATACTGCCGTGTACCGATGAGTAGACAATCATGCGGCCCACCGGTGTGCGCACCAGCGTTCCGTCGGGGAGACCGGTCGGCAGTTCAGCCTTTTTATCGACCAGCACATAGCGGTGCAGCAGGCGGGTCGTGTCCCACGGGTCGCGCAGCTCGGCCACCGTGTAGCCGTCATACCGGGTTACTTCGAAACCTTCGGCATATTTCGTTGCCATTTTCTCGCCGCCGTCGTCGTTTGGCTTTCCCTCCCGGCAGGAGGTTGCATACAGCGCGAACAAGAGGCAGCAGGAGAGGAGTATGCGAGGTAGATTCATGGTGTGAAAATTGAATGGACAAAGATAGCGAAAGGCGAGAGCAGAGGCAAGGAGAAAGCGAAGATTTCGTCATTGCCTGAGCCGAGCCGCCTCCTGTCTTCTGAAAAGATAGCGAAAGGCGAGAGCAGAGTGGGGGAGAAAGCGAAGATTTCGTCATTGCCTGAGCCGAGCCGCCTCCTGTCTTCTATAAAGATAGCCAAAGGCATGGTAAGTAGTCGGCGGGAAACCTTGCAAACGACAAGGGGCATAAAACATTCTGCCCCTTGTCGTGGATTGAGAGATACATTAAAGATTCAGTGCGTTGATTTGAGCAACGACCTTGTGCAGGTCGCGTTCGATAGCGATGCGTTGCTCCTTAACTTCGTAGAGGGCATTGACTTCGCTTAGGAAATCGGTCTCGTTGAGAATGCCCGTGCGGTAAGCTTTGGTAATGTGTTGCAAGGCCGGTTTCTGTTGCAGGTCGATGCGCACGAGTGCTTCAAATGTCGTTTTCAGTGTATGGTACCGGCCATAAAGCTCTTTCAGTGTAGAGAGTTGGTCGATGCGTACACTTTCGAGCTGGGCGTCGGCATATTCAATCTGTGCTTTGGCCCGTTTGATTTCCCGATGGCTTTTCCACAGGGGCAGCGATATGCCGACGATGATGCCGTTGAGTTTCTCTTCGCCCCCTATCTCGTGGTGATACCCTACGGCAATACCGGGAAGGGCACCCGAGCGGCTCACTTTCAGTCCGGCCTCGGCACTCTTTTTCTCCGCCATGAGCGAGAGCAGTTGCGGGGCGCGGCATTCATACTCCTGCTTCATAACCTCAAACGGCAGCACCTCTTCGGGCATCGAAAAGGTAGAGTCGTCCAGTGCGACCGCCTTTCCGCCGTTGAGGTTTTGAAGACGTTCGAGCGCACTTTCGAGTTCGATTTTTTTCAACCCCAGCAGGTTCTGCATATTGGCCAGTTCAATATCTCCACGATTCTTTTCGAGGGTCGATATTTCCCCTTTTTCCAGTGCCCGTTGCATGGCAGTGGCCATGCGGCGGGTGTTGGCGGTACGCATTTCCAGCAGATGGTATTCTTGCCGCAGGGCAATGATGTCGATGCAGAGCAGTTTGGCTTCGAGCAGAATCTCCTGTCGGAATGTATTCAGTTCGTGACCCAGTTGTTCTTCCTGAGCCAGTACCGCTTTGCGTCGGGCAATGTAGGCTGTCGGAAAGTCGAATCCTTGGGTTACGTTTATTTCCGATATGGTTGCCGAGCTGTTACGGTCCCACGAGTGCATATACTCTACTTCCGGTCCTTCGGGCATATTCCCGGCCCGCAGTTCGAGGCGCTGAGCCTTGTCCAGGCTTTTCTGGGCCCGCAGCGAAGCGTTGTTTACTTCGATGTCGCGCAGTATGCCGTCGATGTTTTGGGCTTGGGTCGGACCAAGCAATGCGATGAGCAGGACGCTGATGAATAATTTACGCATGAGATTCTTTTTTTGAGTTTAAAAACAGGTATACGGTGGGTATGACAAAGATATTGAGCAGTGTCGAACTGATAAGGCCGCCGAGGATAACCTTGGCCATGGGGCTCTGTATCTCGTTGCCGCTGACGTCGCCGCCCAATGCCAGAGGTATGAGCGCAAGTGCCGACGAGAGCGAGGTCATGAGTATCGGGTTGAGACGGTCGATAGAACCCTGTACAATGCTGTCTTTCAACGATATGCCTTCGTTGCGCAACTGCCCGTAGTGCGATACCAGCAAGATGCCGTTGCGCACGGCGATACCCAGCAGCGAGATAAATCCGATGATGGCCGGTATGCTCACTACGCCGGAGGTCATGGCGATGGCAGCTACACCGCCGATGAGCGCAAGAGGCAGGTTTATCATGATCATGCCCGAGAGGGAAAGACTTTTGAACTCCTGGAAGAGGAGCAGGAAGATGACCAGCAGGGCTATGGCCGAGGCAAAGGAGAGGGTGCGTGCGGCCGATTGCTGGCTCTCAAATTGTCCTCCATACTCGATGTAGTAGCCCTGTGGCAGAGCGACATTGGCTTCGATGGCCGAGCGTATAGCTTCCACGGCTCCGCCCAGATCGCCTCCAGTGACATTGGCCGAGACGACGATTTTGCGTTTTACATTTTCCCGGTTTACGGCATTGGGTCCCGATGTCGATACGATGTCGGCTATCTGACTTGGCGCCCCCTCCCCGCCGTTGCCCGTGTCGACCAGCAGGTCGCCGGTCTCCTCGATGGTGCGGCTGTGTCCGTCGCCGACTTTCACCGTGAGGTCGAACGTGGCGTTTCCGTCGTAGATTTGCGAGACGATTTCTCCGTCAAGGGCCACACGCACCCATTGCGAGAAGTCGGCAAGGGATATGCCATAGCGGGCGAGCATTTCCCGTCGGGGAATAATTTGCAACTGGGAGCGTTCGACCTGCTGTTCGACCATTACGTCGGCGATACCTTCGACCGTCGAGATGGCACGTTTGATGTCCTGTCCAAGGGCATACATCTTGTTCAGGTCTTCGCCGAAGAGCTTGATGGCGATGTTGGCCTGTGTACCCGAGAGCATGGCATCGATGCGGTGGGAGATGGGTTGCCCTATTTCCAAGTCGATGCCTTTTATGGCACCGAGTCGGGCGCGAACGTCGGCCAAAAATTCTTCGCGGCTCCGCTTGTCGAGAACAAAAGGAGCCTCTATCTCCGAGGTGTTCACGCCGAGGGCATGTTCATCGAGTTCGGCCCGTCCGGTTTTTCGGGCCACGGTCTGTATTTCGGGAATTTCGAGCAAAATCTCTTCGGCCATACGCCCTATCTTGTCCGACTCGTCAAGCGAGATGCCCGGCAAGGTGCTCACATTGACGGTGAGAGAGCCTTCGTTGAAAGGCGGCAGGAAGCTGCTGCCCAGCGTGGTATACAATATGACGGCACCGATGAAAAGGGCCACGGCTCCACCTATGATCAGGCGGCCGTGTCGCAAGGCTCCTTGCAGGGCACGACGATAGATTCTTTTGAGAAAGCGCGACAGCGGTGCCTCGTTCTGATGATTTCGCAAGGTCTTTTCCGGGGTGAGCATGTAGCTGCACATGACGGGTGTGAGGGTTACGGCCACTACCATCGAGGCAAAGAGCGAGACGATGAACGAGATGCCCAGCGGGCGCAGCATGCGGCCTTCCATACCGCTGAGGAAGAAGAGGGGAACAAATGCCACGATGGTGATGATGGTGGCGTGTACAATCGAAGTACGAATCTCACGCGATGCATCGTAGACCACTTGCAGTACGGGTCGACGTTGCTCCTTGGGCAGGGCATGATTCTCGCGCAGTCTCTTATAGACATTTTCCACATCGATAATGGCGTCGTCGACCAGCGAACCTATGGCGATGGCCATACCGCCGAGACTCATCGTGTTGATGGTGAACCCCAATCCTTTCAGCGTGAGAATGGCGGTGAGCAGTGACAGTGGCAGGGCAACGAGCGAGATAATGGTAACCCGTCCGTTCATGAGGAAGAAGAAGAGTACGACGACGACAAACAGGGCTCCCTCCCACAGCGAGTGGGTGATGTTGTCGATAGAACTCTCGATAAAGCGCGACTGTCTGAAAATATCGGTCGATATATGCACTTCGGGCAGCGTTTTTTGCAATTCGGCGAGTGTGTTGTCGAGTTGTTCGGTCAGTTCCAGCGTGTTGGTGGCCGGCTGTTTGGTGACGGTAATAAGTACGGCCGGGCAGCCGCGTTCCGATGCGACACCGAGTTTGGGCGACTTGTTGCCGATAACTACATCGGCCACATCGCTCAATACGATGGGCTCGCCGCTTTCCGAAAATTTGATAAACCCTTTGGCAATGTCGCTGGCATCGCGGTCGGCCACCATGCCACGCACGACATATTCGTTACCGTATTCATAGATGACACCGCCCGAGGCGTTGAGGTTCATGTCGCGAGTGGCAGCCAGAATCTCGGACAATGAAACGCCGTAGCGGCGCATACGCTCGGTCGACAACTGTATCTGATACTCTTTAAGGTCGCCGCCGATGACCGATACTTGTGCCACACCACCTGTCGAGAGCAGGCGGGGACGAATGGTCCAGTCGGCAATCGTGCGCAACTCCTGCATCGACAGCGAGTCGGAGGTGAGCCCTACGATGAGGATTTCGCCGAGTATCGACGATTGGGGGCCCAGAGTGGGCTGTCCGGCTGTGGTGGGAAGCTGTTCGCCGATGGAGGCGAGTTTTTCCGACACAATCTGCCGGGCCAGGTAGATGTCGGTGTTCCAGTCGAATTCTATCCACACGACCGAAAATCCGTTGGTCGAAGCAGAGCGTACCCGGCGCACATCCGTGGCTCCGTTCAAGGCTGTTTCGATGACAAACGTCACCGTGCGTTCCACCTCTTCGGTGGCCATGCCGGGTGCTTCGGTCATGACGACCACGGTGGGGGCGTTCAGGTCGGGAAACACGTCGACCTCCATGCGTGAGGCTGTGTAGATGCCCGTTACCGTGAGCAGTACGGCAACGGCAACAATCAGCAGCCTGTTGTGAAGAGAGAAGTTTATGATTTTATTGAGCATGGTGGTAACGGTTTAGTGGTTATGTGTATGTCCGTGAGGAATGGTTCCCGAAGCGGCTGCCATTTTTACCTGTACGGCTCCGCGGGTGACGACCCGTTCGTTGCAATCCCGCTGTGATGGTTACTTCACGCCCGTTGTTGTCGCCGACGGTTACCTCGCGCCGCTGGTAACCCTCTTCGTCGAGCTGCACATATACATAGTATATGCCTTGCGCTTCGGTCAGGGCCGATAAAGGGAGGACGATGGCTTTTTCGCGGGACTTGCCGCTCAATGCCACCTCGGCATAGAGACCCGATACCAGGTCGCCGGGATTGTCAAATTCAAAAGTTACCGGTATGAGCGTTGACCCGGCGGCCGTGCTGCGGCCTATCGAGAGTCGGCGGCCGTTGAGTTCAGAAACAGTGAAGGTTGAGTCGGACGCTTCGGTCGAGAAGTAGGCATTGGTCATGTCGGCGAGGCGATTGTAGTACCGTTGCGGTACTTCGGCTGTAAGTCGTAACCGTCGGTTGGTCGTTACAGCGGTCAGCGGTGTACCGGCCTCGACATATTGTCCGGCATTGACGGTGAGTTGGGTGAGATATCCACTTTGAGGAACTTTTACCGGCACTCCCTGTTTGCTCTCTGAGGCCAAAGGTAAGTATTCGGCTTCGGCGCGCAGAAACTCGGCTCGGGCGGCATCCACCTCTTTCTGAGAAACGATGTGGTCGGTTTGCAGAGCCTGTACCCGTTCGTAGTCGGCCCGGGCTTTTTCATAAGCGGCTTGGGCTTTGACGACGGCCTTGCCCGAAGCCAATCCGCGAGTCGATATGTAGAACAGTGTTTCACCGGGTGTTACACCGACACCTTCGGCCGGATTCTGGTCGCCGAATATGACAATGCCATTCACCGGAGCATAGAGAAACCTCTGATCATTGGGGCTGTTGGTGATTTCGCCGCTACAATGAATGATAGGAGCAAAATAGGATTCTTTGACAGTCTGTACCTCGAAGTCGGTGCGGGCAGCCTGCTCGGTCGGAAATATGATTTCATCGTGGTGGCCGGTCTCTTCGACAGCTTCTCCGGCATGCGGGTCGTGGTTTTCACTGGCCAAGTGATTGTGGGGGTCGGTCGTTTCGTGGTCGTGGTTGTGATTATGGGCGCAACCTGTGTATAGGGCTACGCTGGTAGCCAATAAAAATAGAAATTGTTTCATATCGCTTCATGTTGAAAATAATAGAATAGAATGCGTCGACGACGCGGAATCATTATTTGGCAACTTGCTTGACAGGTTGCCTTAAAAAAACATTAAGCGATAAAAGTGCCGGCACGAGTGGGAAGTGCCCGTGTGTGGTAGATGAGGTAGGTATCGGGTAGGGTAGGAGTATCTTTGATAAGAAGCATTACCCGGCATTCGTCATATTGCTGTTGGCACTCCTGGCAAGGAATGGCTGTGGCCAGGTGGCAGTAGGTGGTGTGTAAGATGTTGTGACAAGGCACCGGAAGAAGATGCGGGTGCGAAGGTGGCAGGGTCGAAATTTCCTGGTGGCAACAGGGAGTATCAGGAAGATTGTGGCTGTGGTCACAACTTCCATCGCTGGAGTGGTGTTGACACAGCCCTGTGTAGTGTTCTATGGCAAAGCAGGCAGCAATAGAACCGTTGTGATGATGGTGAGGAAACAGCATCAATCCCTGTGTCAACAGACATAGGATGAAAATGATTTTTAGGTACCGGCTGTTTCGCAACTTTTTCATGCCGCAAAGGTATGAACTTTTCCAAATTCTGTCAAGATTTGATTTTGAAAAAATAGTTGACAGCAAAATGATACAGTAAATATTTTTTTTGAAAGATATTTGAACGAATGGATTTGTTTTTTCGTTCAATAGAACATAAATAAATTTATGAGAGAGAATTCTTTTTTGGATAAAGATGTTATCTTTGTTCCTCGAATTTGCAAATGAAATAAAAGCAATGGCAAAGGACGATGACAGAATAATATTTACAGGATTTGTTCAGGGCGAGGAATTGTATGAGTTGTATAGTAATGCGTATGTATACACTTTGCCAAGTGATTTGGAAGGAATGCCACTTAGTCTGCTTGAGGCAATGAGCTATGGAAATTGTTGTCTTGTATCAGATATAGATGAATGCGCATCTGTAGTTGAAGATAAGGCACTTGTATTTGAAAAGTCGAATGTAGAGCAATTGCAGGAAAAACTACAGGAGGCTTGTGATAAGCCTAAGATGGTTAAGAAATATAAAGAAGAAGCTGCAGATTTCATTTGTGAGAAATATAATTGGGATGATGTGGTGGAAAGAACAATGGAGTTGTATAGAGGGTAAGAAT
>CAJLYN010000103.1 GCA_905210875.1 uncultured Bacteroides sp.
CGCCGGTCGTATCGGTCTGGGGGCAGACCCACCCGTATGCCGGCTTCCTGGGTTGGGGACAGCGTGCCGAGAATATCGTGCAACTGGCCGACATGCCCTGCCGCCCCTGTTCGATATTCGGAAACAAGCCCTGTTATCGGGGCGATTACGCTTGTATGCGCGAACTTCCTCTCGACTTGATTTATCGTCGCGTCGAGGCGATTCTGCAACAGGAAAAACCGTAGGAGAGACATCTTTCGCACAAATCTGTTATATTTGCAGGAGAAACCCGCCCACCCATGAAGATTGTTATCGACCCGCAATACACCTCGCTGCGACATCATGTCGAGCAGTTGCCCGGCCAGTTCGACCGGGGTGAGCTGGTATATGCGGCGCGGAATGTCCTGCGTCGTTTCTGCTGGGACGGCACCGTCGTGGTGGTCAAGAAATACAAGGTACCCCTGCTGGTCAACCGCATTATATACGGCGGGTTGCGCAAGTCAAAGGCCCGCCGGTCGTTTGAGTATGCCCACATACTGGCGGAAAAAGGGTTTCGCACGCCGGCACCTGTCGCCTATATCGAGATGCGCCGGCACGGACTCTTCTCGGAGAGTTATCTGGTAACGCTCAACGAGGATTACCCCGAGATGATGCGACGCTTCTATGCCGACGAGTCTCTCACCGACGAAGGGAAAAAGATACTGAGGGCCTTTGCCGCTTACACCGTGCGTCTGCACGAAGCCGGTATCCTGCATGTCGATTATTCGCCGGGAAACATAGCTTTTGCGGTATCGGGCGAGGAGGTCTCGTTCTCGCTGTTCGACATCAACCGCATGCGTTTCGGGCGGCTGTCGCGCCGGACGTGCCTGCACAACCTCTGCCGCATCACCCCCTCGGTGGTGGTGCTTGCCTATATAGCCGGCGAGTATGCGCGGCTGCGAGGCTGGAATGTGGAGGGCTCGGTGGCCGAAGTGTTGCGGGCGCAGACCCGGTTTTTCGACCGCGCCACCGGCCGTTATGTGCAGCGGGAGCTTCGCCGCGCCCGGTCGAAGTGAAAAAATGAGGAATACATCATGGAAGATTTTGACATAAGAAAACAGCGCTACGACAAGGAGCAGGAGTTTGAAAAGGCCCTCCGCCCCCTGGCTTTTGAAGATTTCAGCGGGCAGGAGAAGATTATCGAAAACCTGCGTGTCTTTGTCTCGGCGGCCAAGATGCGCGGCGAGTCGCTCGACCATGTGCTGCTGCACGGACCTCCCGGCCTGGGCAAGACGACGCTCTCCAACATCATCGCCAACGAGTTGGGGGTGGGCTTCAAGATAACCTCGGGTCCTGTACTCGACAAGCCGGGCGACCTAGCCGGCATACTGACCTCGCTAGAACCCAACGACGTGCTTTTCATCGACGAGATACACCGCCTTAGTCCCGTGGTGGAGGAGTACCTCTACTCTGCCATGGAAGATTTTCGCATCGACATCATGATAGACAAGGGCCCCAGTGCACGGTCGATACAGCTCGACCTCAACCCCTTCACCCTCGTGGGGGCCACCACGCGCAGCGGCCTGCTCACCAGTCCGTTGCGGGCGCGGTTCGGCATCAACTGCCATTTGGAATATTACGACCACACGATACTGAGCCACATCGTGCAGCGTTCGGCAGCCATCTTGCAGGTGCCCTGCACGACCGAGGCGGCCGTGGAGATAGCCATGCGCAGCCGCGGCACACCCCGTATTGCCAACGCCCTGTTGCGACGGGTGCGCGACTTTGCGCAGGTCAAGGGCAGCGGCCGCATTACCATAGCGATAGCCCGCATGGCGCTCGAAGCTCTCAACATCGACCAGTATGGCCTCGACGAAATCGACAATAAGATATTGATGACGATTATCGACAAGTTCAAGGGCGGCCCCGTGGGCCTCACCACCATTGCGACCGCGCTGGGCGAAGACCCCGGTACGCTCGAAGAGGTGTATGAGCCTTACCTCATCAAGGAGGGATTTATCAAACGCACCCCGCGAGGACGTGAGGTTACCGAGCTGGCTTATACCCACCTGGGGCGCAGCCGCATCGACCAAGGTTTTCTTTTCTGATAGTGATATGGCGTGGTATGCGCCGACGAGTCGTAAGGATAAAAACAGAGAACAAAGATGTCCGGAATAAAAAGTTTGGCCAAGGATACCGCCGTCTATGGCATGAGCAGTATCGTGGGGCGTTTTCTCAACTGGTGCCTGGTGCCGCTTTACACCCATGTATTCACGCAGGCCGAGTATGGAGTGGTTACCTACCTCTATTCGCTGGTGGCGCTGTTGCTCATCATTCTCACCTATGGCATGGAGACCGGCTTTTTCAGGTTTGCCAATCACGAGAAATACAGCGATCCCATGCGGGTCTATACCACGGGGCTCATCTCGCTGGCCGTCTCGTCGGTGGCTTTCCTGCTGGCGGTGTGGATTTTTCTCGACCCCATCTCGTCGGTACTCGGCACCTCGGGCGATCCCCGTTATGTCATGATGCTGGCCGTGACGCTGGCCATCGATGCTTTTACCTCGCTGCCGTTTGCCTATCTGCGCTATAAGCAGCGTCCGCTCCGTTTTGCGGGCATCAAGCTCTTGTCGATATTTCTCAATATCGGGTTGAACCTCTTCTTTATCGTCTTGTGTCCGCTCTTGCAGCAGAGCCACCCCGGGTGGATTTCCTGGTTTTACCGGCCCGACTTCGGGGTGGGATACATCTTCCTCTCCAATCTTGTGGCCTCGGCCGTGACGCTGGTGGTGCTCTTCCCCGAAGTGGCCGGGGTGCGTTACCGTTTCGACGCCGAGATATGGCGGCGCATGATTGTCTATTCTTTCCCGCTCCTGATTATGGGGCTGGCCGGGATTATGAACCAGACCATCGACAAGCTTATCTATCCCTGGCTGGTGGCCGACCCCGACCGGGCCATGGCCGAGCTGGGGGTGTATGGTGCCAACTACAAGATTGCCATCGTCATGGTCATGTTCATTCAAGCTTTCCGTTTTGCCTACGAACCGTTTGTCTTTGCCAAGAGCCGCAGCCGGGGCGAAGAGAGCCAGAAGGCCTATGTCGATGCCATGCACTATTTCATCATCTTCGGACTGCTGATTTTTCTGGGAGTGATGTTCTATCTTCCGGTGTTGAAGTATTTCATCTCGCCGCGCTATTTCTCGGGGTTGGCCGTGGTGCCTGTCGTGATGGCGGGGCGAACTCTTCTTCGGCATCTTCTTTAATCTTTCCTTGTGGTATAAATTGACCGACCGCACCTACTGGGGCACGATTTTCTCGCTCTTCGGGCTGGCGGTTACCCTGCTCATCAATATTCTCTTCGTTCCCCGCTACGGTTACATGGCCTGTGCGTGGGCAGCCTTTTTCTGTTACCTGTCGATGATGGTGGCCTCGTATGCCGTGGGTCGCAAGTACTACCCGGTGCCCTATAAGTGGGGTGCGGCGTTCCGTTATCTGCTGCTGGCGGCGGTGCTTTATGTGGCGGCGATGTATGTGCCCATTGCACACACGGGAGCGTTGTTGGCCTTCCGCACGGTGCTGCTGGCCCTCTTTGTCGTCTATGCGGTGAAAAAAGATTTGCCGTTGGCCGAATTGCCTTTCGTGGGCCGGTTTTTCCGGCGGTAAACACACTCTTTTATAATGGGTCGACGTCGTAGTAGACGGTGAGCCCTCTGAAACGGGTATCGGCCATCACGGCATTGTGTATCTGTCTGAGAATTTCCCTTACCTTGGCGATGGAGGCCGTGTGCTCTATTTTGAGCATGATGCGGCGAATGTAGAGCAGCTGTATGCGCCCTACGGGAGGCGTGTGCGGGTCGGAGAGCCGTTGCCCGAAAACGGGGTAGAGTTGCCGCGTAAAGTCGCGGGCCGCTGCGTCGAGTGTCGGCTCGTCGCGGTGTTTGAGGTAGATGTAGATGAGGCGGGTGAAGGGCGGATAGTTGAATTGCTGCCGCTCGGCAATCTGAGTGGCATACATCGCCGCGTAGTCGTGCCGCATGACTTGGGCGATGACCGGGTGCTGCGGTTGCGCCGTTTGCAGTATGACGCTTCCCTGCCGGTTTTTGCGGCCGGCGCGGCCGGCCCCCTGCTCCATCATCTGGAACGCCCGCTCGTTGGCTCTGAAATCGGGGTAGTTGAGCAGCGTGTCGGCGCTGAGTATGCCCACGATGCTCACATGGGCGAAGTCGAGCCCCTTGGTAATCATCTGTGTACCGATGAGTATCTGGCTCTTTTGCTGTTCGAAGTCGGAGATAATTTGTTCGTAGGCTTTGCGGCTGCGGGTGGTGTCGAGGTCCATGCGGGCGACGGTCCGTCCCGGAAACGTGCGGGCAACCTCCTCCTCGATGCGCTCGGTGCCGAAGCCGTGTATGGTAATGGAGGCCTCGCCGCAGGCCGGGCAGCGGGTGGGCACCTCCTGCTCGTATCCGCAGTAATGGCACACGAGGCGGTTGGTCAGCTTGTGGTAGGTGAGGCTCACGTCGCAGCGGGTGCAGCGGGGAGTCCAGGCGCACAGACGGCACTCCACCATGGGGGCGAAGCCCCGGCGGTTCTGGAACAGTATCACCTGCTCGCCGTTGTTGAGAGCCTCTTCGCAAGCCTCTTTCAGTTGCGGAGAGAGGTTGCTGTCGTAGGGTACCCGGCGTTTGCGGCGCAGGTCGCCCATGTCGATGGGGAGAATGCGTGGCAGGTCGATCTCCTCGTGTCGGGTGAGAAGCTCTACCAGTCCGTATTTGCCGCTGCGGGCGTTGAAGTAGCTCTCGATGGCCGGTGTGGCCGAGCCCAGCAACGTTTTGGCTCCGTGCATCGAAGCCAGTACGATGGCGGCGTTGCGGGCGTGGTAGCGGGGTGCCGGCTCCTGCTGCTTGTAGCTGCCTTCGTGTTCTTCGTCGACAATGACAAGCCCCAGGTCGCGGAAGGGCAGGAACACCGAGGAGCGCACGCCGAGAACGATTTGCGGGCCGCCATCGTGCAGCAGGTTGTTCCATATCTCCACCCGTTCGTTGTCGGTAAATTTGGAATGGTAGATGGCCAGCTTGTTGCCGAAGACTCGTTGCAGCCGGGTGGTGAGCTGGGTGGTGAGTGCAATCTCGGGCACGAGGTAGAGAACTTGTCGTCCCCGTTTCAGCACGGCATCGATGAGGTGGATATAGATTTCGGTCTTTCCGCTCGACGTAACACCGTGCAGGAGTATGGTGTCTTTGGTGGCAAACCCTTCGACGATGGCATCGTAGGCTTTCTGCTGTATGGCCGAGAGCGGGTAGGGGGGCTCGGTGTGCAGCGGGTCGCACGAGAGGCGGCTCGACTCTTTGGCGTAGATCTCGAAGATGCCTTTGGCCGTGAGCGCACCGAGTATCTGGGGCGATACCTCCGTGCGTTCGAGCAGCTCTTTCCGCGAGACTTCGCGTGTAGGTCCCCGCTGCATGAAGCCCGAGAGTTCGAGATAGCCCATCAGCAGGCGCAGCTGTTTCTTGGCGTTTTTGAGTTCGTCGAAGAGGGTGCGCAGTTTCTCGTTCTCGCCGGGGGCGATGTGCGAGAGTCGTATGTAGCTCTCGGTGCGGGGGTGATATTTGGTCTGCAACTCTTCCGAGACGACGACGGCATTCTGCTCCATGAGCGTGCGCACGGTGGGCATGATATGGCGCAGGCCGCTAGCCTTTTCGAGCTCCTGTATGCTCATCTTGGCGTTCTGCCGCAGGGTGTCGAGCAGAACAGCCTCCCGCTCTTTAAGCGGAGAGGCAGTATCTTCGATGAAATCGTCGTTGCAGGCAATCTGGGTTTCGCTCTCGATTTTCAGTCCCGACGGTACGGCCGCCTTGAAGACGTCGCCCACCGAGCAGAGGTAATAGTCGGCAATCCATTTCCAGAAACGCAGCTGCGGCCGGCGCAAGACCGGCGCACTGTCGAGCAGGGTCGATAGCTCCTTGATTTCGTAGCCTTGTGGCTCGATGTTGTGCAGGGCGGCTACGATGGCGGTGTAGAAACGTTTGCGCCCGAACGGCACGATGACGCGGCTGCCGATGACGAGACTCTCCTGCCACGCCTCGGGTATGCGGTAGGTAAAGTGGCCGTCGAGCGGCAGTGGCAGTATGACGTCGGCAAATCGGGGCATGTGTCTTGGGCAGTGTCGGGTACCGTGAGTGTGCGTGTTTCTATTCTGGAAAATGAAAAATAGCTACCTGCAAATGTACGCAAAAAAATCGCTTTTTCGCATCGTATTTCTCATCGACAGCCAAAATCTTTGTACCTTTGTGAAGTATTTTCCCTGTTTATGAACGAATCAGTAAACGCCTATTTGCAGAAAAACCGCTTTCCCGCCATCGACCTCAAAGCCGTACTCATCGACATGGACGGTGTGCTCTACGACTCCATGCCTTTCCATGCCGAGGCCTGGTACAAGGCCATCTCTTCGCTCGGCCTGCCCTGTACCCGCGAAGAGTTTTTCCTCTATGAGGGGCGCACCGGTGCCTCGACCATCGATTTGATTTTCAACCGAGCTTATGGCCGTGATGCCGATGAGGAGGAGAAGCAGCGCATATATAACCTCAAAAGCCAACTTTTTGTCGCCTGCGGTGCGGCACCGCTCATGCCTGGCGCACTCGACTTCCTGCAACAGGTCAAGGCCCGCGGTATCACCCCCGTGCTTGTAACCGGCTCGGGGCAGCACTCCCTGCTCGACAAGCTCTCGCACGACTATCCCGGCATCTTCACTCCGCAGACAATGGTTACCGCCTTCGACGTAAAATGTGGCAAGCCCAACCCGGAGCCCTACCTCATCGGACTGAAAAAGGCCGGTGTAGAACCCTGGCAGGCCATCGTGGTCGAGAATGCCCCGTTGGGAGTGCAGGCGGGCGTTGCTGCGCAGGTCTATACCATTGCCGTCAATACCGGCCCGCTGCCCGACAGTGTGCTGCTCGATGCCGGCGCCAACCTCTTGCTGCCCGACATGGCGTCACTGGCTCGCGATTTCGAAACCATCTGTTCACAACTAACAACCCGATAAAATGGCTCAGCAACTCCTCTTTACCGCCGACATCTCGGCTACGCTCGACCAGGTACTCGAAGGCTATGCCTACGACCGTCTCTTCCTCCTTACCGACGAAAATACCCGTCGCAGTTGCCTGCCGCTCCTGTCGGCCAGCACAAAACTGGCCACGGCCGACCTTATCTGCATCGAACCCGACGATACCCACAAGACCCTCCAATCGCTTGCCTCGGTGTGGCAGGCGCTGAGCGACCGTCATGCCACGCGCCGTTCGGTCATGGTAAACCTCGGAGGTGGCATGGTTACCGACCTGGGTGGATTT
>CAJLYN010000104.1 GCA_905210875.1 uncultured Bacteroides sp.
TTCGCGCAGGGCGGTGTCGGCGGTATCGGTGGCGAGGTGCGAGCCGATGGAGAAGAGTCGGTGTTGGATGTCGAGCAGCAGGTGGGTGTCGTCGGGCATATTGTCGGGCAGGAGGGTGCGCAGCAGCCCGATGTGGGCGTTCAGTTCGTCGATGGTGCCGTAGGCTTCGAGGCGAATGTCTTGTTTGGCTACGCGTTTTCCGCCTACGAGCGAGGTCTCGCCGTGGTCGCCGGTGCCGGTGTAGATGTTGCTTTTTTTCATGCTGTTTTTCTTTTATAATGCCGCGAGGGGTGCGAGGGTTCATGATGGGGTCAAAAGGCGACCTTGTATTTCTGCCTATTGAGTTTGGGGTTGCAACTGGCAATGGCCAGCGTGTAGAGGTCGAACGTGACGCGGATTTTTTCGTTCCGGGCCCATGCCTCCCAGCAGTGGAGAATCTCTTTCGACTGTCTGATGCCGTCGACTACGAGAATGCATGTTTCGTTCAGCAGCGGTGCAATTTGTGCGAAGGCGGCCTCGTATTGACGGGCATCGGCGAGCGGGTGCAGGTATATGAAGTGGGGTTGCACCCCTTTTTCGCTCAGGAATGAAAGACCGTCGGCGATAGAGGCGTTGATATAGGTTACCTTTCCCGGCAGCCGCATGAGTAGCTGTTCGGCGGCTGCGCGTTTTATGGGGTCGGGTTCTATGCAGAAGTGTTGTGCGGTGGGACACCCTTTTTGCAAGTAAAGGGTCGAGTAGCCGCCTTCGCTGCCGCCCTCGATGATGGTCTGGGGTTTGAATCGGTTGGTGAGGCGGAAGAGCAGACGGTAGCGACGCTTGTTGAGGCTCTGTTTGTCGTGGAGGATACGGTGCAGCCCTTCGATTTGCTGGTAGGCGTAGTAACCCGATTTTTCTTCGATGACTTTGGTTATGAGGTTGTAGGCAAACGGTGAGTGTACGCCGTAGCCTTTGCGGTGGCGTATTTTGCGTATTTTGCGCAGACAGAAGTTTTTTACGTTGAGCCTACCTCTCATTGGGGTTTTGTTTGTCGTTCACAAAAATAAATGTTTTATTTGTGAAATGAAAGTTTTTGTGTCGCAACCATGGCGGCACAATGTCTTTGTTTTTGATGTTAAATATGTAGACTGGAACAGGCTATTATGGAAGAAGAGGAGATAAAACCGTGGAAGGTGCTGAGCCGTCGTTACTTGTCGCAGAAACCGTGGTTTACGGTGCGTGAGGAGCATGTGCAGCTTCCCAACGGGAGCGAGATTCCCGACTATTATGTTTTTGAGTATCCCGACTGGATAAATGTGATTGCGGTTACGACCGACGGCCGCTATGTCTTTGAACGCCAGTATCGCCATGCACTGGGGCTTGTGTCGTATGAGTTGTGTGCCGGCGTGTGTGAGCCGACTGACGCTTCTCCGCTCGAAGCGGCCCGCCGTGAGCTGCTCGAAGAGACCGGCTTCGGGGGCGGCGAGTGGGAGGAGTTGATGATACTCTCGCCCAATCCCGGCACGCAGACCAATCTTACCTATTGTTACCTGGCCCGCGGTGTGGAGCGGGTGGCACCGCCACATCAGGAGGTAACCGAAGATATTGCAGTGGAGCTTCTGTCGCTCGACGAGGTGCGGGCCTTGCTCGATTGCAACGGGGTGTTGCAGGCGTTGCATGTGGCGCCGTTGTGGAAGTATATGGCCCGTCTGGCGGCTGCCGGGCAGTAGGTAGACGGAGCACATATAGAGAAACCGCCGTACCTCGACATTGCGGGGTGCGGCGGTTTGCTGTTTGCGGGAGGGTGCCGTTGCTTATTTCATGCGGGCGGCAAAGGCGGCCATCTTGATGGCGGTGACGGCGGCTTCGTCGCCTTTGTTGCCATATTTCCCGCCGGCCCGGTCGAGTGCCTGTTGCTTGTCGCCGGTGGTGAGTACGCCGAATATTACGGGAATGTCGAGGGTGGCGTTGAGCCGGGTGGTGCCTTCGGTAACGCCCTGGCACACATAATCGAAGTGGGGTGTCTCGCCTTGTATGACGCAACCCAGTACGATGACGGCGTCGGGCCGGTAATGGGCGGCGGCGCGTTGGGCTCCGAAGGTGAGTTCGTAGGTGCCGGGCACATGTTCTACGAAGATGTTCTCGGGTTTTACGCCGTGTTTTTGCAGGGTGTTGCAGGCGCCTTCGAGCAGTGCGCCGGTAATGTCGGCGTTCCATTCGGCGCATACGATGGCGACGCGCAGATGCGGGGCGTCGGGTACGGTATTGTTGTCGCAGGACGACAGGTTCTGGTATGCAGTAGCCATGGTGGTTGTGTTGGGTTGAAGGTTGTACAGGTGTGTTTATTGTAAAGGGGTTGTGCCGAAATTTTCATTTTGACACAACCCCTTTTATGTGTGTGGCGACGGGTCGCTGTTATTTCTTGGCTTGTGCGCGCTCGATGTATTTGTCGATGTCGCGGGCTACCGTAGAGGTAGCATAGTTGTTCTTTATCTGGTTGTAAAGAGCGAGAGCTTTGTCGTAATTTCCTGTTGCTTCGGCGATGGTGGCAGCCTTTTTCAGATAGAAGGGCGAGAACAGGTCGTTGTCGGCTTTCTGAGCGGCTTTTTCAAAGGTTGCCATTGCTTCGGCGGTCTGGTCCATATTGGCATAGCAGTTGCCTATCATGCCCAAGACGTTGGTCGATACGAATTTGTCGTCGGCGTCGAATTTCTTGAAATAGTCCAGAGCAGCATTGTAGTTGCCGAGGTTGAAGTGGCAGATGCCGGCATAGGCGGCAGCCAGATTGGCAGCATCGGTGTGAGCATAGTCATTAACAATAGCTTCGAAGCCGATGTAGTCGGCACCGTTACCATTGAGAGCCAAGGCAAAAGAGTCGGTGTCGAGATAAAATTCGCCTTTGAACATTTCGGCATAGGCGGTTGTTTCGCGCGGTTGGAAATAGAAGTGACGCAGTGCGAGCCATGCGCCTACGGCGATGACAACGACCAATATCACGATGAAAATGCCTTTTTGGTTTTTTTCGATAAACTGTTCCGAGGAGGAGAGGGCCTCGTTCACTTTATCGAGTTCGTCCGGAGTGTTTTGTTTCTGTGCCATATTTTTTGCTGTTTTATTGCGTGGTATTTGATTTGAGCAGACAAAAGTACGCTTTTATCTTTAATAAATAAAAAAATCGGCCTTATTTTTTATCCTTTCGGGTTGCTGATGAGGCGATAAGTGATGTTTTCTTCGGCTCGACGCCGGTAAAATGAAAAAGTTTATGTACGTTTGTATCGTGTAAAAAAGGTTTTCAATATGATTCTTTCCCGCCTGTCTATCGTCAATTTTAAGAATATTGCCCAGGCCGACCTGGTGTTTTCGCCCGGTCTGAACTGTTTTCTGGGCAACAACGGTATGGGAAAGACCAATCTGCTCGATGCACTTTACTATCTCTCTTTCTGCAAAAGCTCCACGGCGCTGCCCGACTCGCAGAACATACGCCACGGCGAAGATTTTTTTCTCTTGCAGGGTTTCTATACCAGCGGCGAGGCGAGCGAAGAGATTTACTGCGGTATGAAACGCCGCCAGAAGAAGGTGTTCAAGCGCAATAAGAAGGAGTATGACCGGTTGTCGGACCACATCGGGCTCATTCCGCTGGTGATGATTTCTCCCGCCGATGCCGAACTGATTCAGGGCGGAAGCGAAGAGCGCCGCCGCTTTCTCGACCAGGTCATATCACAGTTTGACAAAGCCTATCTCGATCGGCTCATCCGCTACAACAAGGCGCTTTTGCAGCGCAACACGCTGCTCAAACAGGAGATTACCGACCCAGCCTTGTATGAGATATGGGAGGAGCAGATGGCTTTGGCCGCGGCCGACATTTATCGGGCGCGCCGGGCGTTTCTCGCTGAGTTCATACCCGTGTTCCAGTCGTTCTACGAGACGATTTCGGGCGGCGGTGAGACGGTAAGCCTCTCCTATGTCTCCCACATTGAGCGGGGCGACCTGCGCAATCTGCTGGCCGAGGTGCGGGAGCGCGACCTTATACTGGGCTATACCAGCCGCGGGGTGCACAAAGACGAGCTCGAAATGCTGCTTGGCGAGTATCCGATGAAACGCATCGGCTCGCAGGGGCAGAACAAGACTTTTCTCATTGCCTTGAAGCTGGCGCAGTTTGATTATCTCAAACGCAACGGGCACACGACACCGCTGCTCCTGCTCGACGATGTTTTTGACAAACTTGATGCCCGTCGCATGGAGCGCATTATTTCGCTGGTTTCGCAGGAGCGTTTCGGCCAGATTTTTGTTACGGACACCAACCGTGAGTATCTCGACGCCATCGTGCGTCGTGTCGGTGGCGACTATCGCCTTTTTGAGGTGGAAAACGGCTGTTTTACAAAGATAGAAGAGTGACCCATGCAACGGAAAGATGCCTTGAAACTGAGCGAACTGCTGCCCCAGGTGCTGGCCGAGCAGCATCTCGACCGGCGCCTCGACGAGACGCAGGCCGCTCTTTTGTGGCGGGAAATCTTCGGTGAGTCGGTAGCCCGTTATACGACAAAGGTGTATGTCAGGGCCGAGGTGCTCTATGTAACGTTGTCGTCGGCCGTATTGCGCAATGAGTTGCTGTGTTGCAAGGAGGCTCTGCTCATGCGGCTCAACCAGAAGATGGGCCGCCGTGTGATAAAGGATATAATATTTCGATAGAAACAGATATGACAGAAGAGGTCGCATTCAAACATCAGATACCTGTGCAGTTGCGGTTTAACGATATCGACCCGCTGGGACACGTTAACAATTCGGTCTATTTCACATTTTATGATTTGGGAAAAGTGAACTATTTCTTTACTTTGCGGCCGCAGATGAATGAGTGTCGGGCCATCGATTTGGTGATAGCCAATGTGAATGCAAACTTTCTTTTGCCCATCTATATGCAGGATAAGGTGTCGGTGCAGACCACGACCCTGGCAATAGGCAACAAGAGTTTGAAACTCCTGCAACGTATTGTCGATGCCGGTGGAGAGGTAAAGGCTACTTGTGAAACGGTGTTGGTGGGATTTGATTTTAAGAAAGGTCGGTCGTGCGAAATCTCGACCGAATGGCGAGAAGCTATTGCAGCATATGAGGAACGTTCTTTTTGAAAAAGCTCCTTTGTTACAGAAAAAACAGGCCGGAGACTCTGAGGGTTCCCGGCCTGCTTTTTTTCGATGAATCCGCCATTTCTAAGGTTCATATGTGTCGACGTGGCGTTTTTTCTTTTCTTCGAGTATCTCGTCGATGGCAATGAGTATGCCCGACTCCTCGACGTCGCCAAACTCGTCGTTGATGGCGGTGCCGAACATGCGCATCGTGGGCGACAGGCTCATGTAGCTGTTGACCAGCGGCGGTATGTTGAAGCCCAGGGCGCGCACCTCCTGGTTGAGTATCTTGTAGTCGTCCTTGAAGGAGTTGCCTTCGGGAAAAATCTTCCGCAGCTCTTCGTAGTTGCTGTTGGTTTCGAGCGGTGTGCGGGGCCAAACCAGTTTTTCGGTGTCGGCAAAGTGCTTGTTGAGGAAGTAGAGTATCATGTTGCGACCTTCGGTCGAGAAGGTGGGATACATCGTTACCTTGCCGAAGAAGTATTTGATTTGTGGGTAGATGACAATCAGAGCCCCGAGGCCGTCCCACAAGTTGTCGAGAGCAAAGAGGCCTTTGGCTCCGGCTCTTGTCGACTGGTATTCGAGCGAGACAAAAGAGCGGCCCAGCTCAATGGTGTGGGGCATGTATTCCTGAATGAATTTCGGGGAGAAGTCAAACATGTGCGAGGTGGCTATGATGGGCCGTCCGTCGGCATCGTATTTTATGTTTTCGCCCAGGATAAACCGGTATCCGCCCAATATTTCTTTGGCGTCGGGGTCCCATACGATGAGCTGCTGGCAGGGTTCTTCCATGGTGTCGTACATGTCGATGTCGACCTCTTTCCCGGTTCCGCCACCAGCCGACCGGAATGCGATTTCGCGCAGACGTCCTATTTCCTGCATGGTATTGGGGGCATTTTTGTAATTGACGACATAGATGTCGTTCCCCCCTTTGTTGGTGTGGCGCAGAAAGCGTTCGGGCGTAAGTTCGGCTTCAATCTTCCCTCTTTCGATAGGGGCGATGATTTCTTTCATATCCGTTTGGGTTTGTTAAGATTGTCTCTGATGCTATAAACTTGGTCTTTGACATATTGTGCCCACTCCATACGGCTTCTCGTGTTGTCGAATGTCTGCCACGGAATAGGTTTGCCAAAGTGTATGATGAATCTCTTTTTTTCGCTCCGAAACATTTCGTCGGGCAGGTAAATCAACTCGATGTTGAATTTCAGCCCCAGCCGTTTGCGCCAGCGGGCAAAGCGGTAGAAGAAGGGGGAGTTGTAGCCTTCGAACCACACGGGAATGACGTCGCGCTGGTATTGTACGCTTTTGGCAATGAAGGCCTTGTTCCAGGTGAGGTCTTTGATTTCGGCGCCTTGCCGGCGGGAGACGAGCCCAGCGGGAAAGACAGCCATCTGTCCGTCGCCTTCGTAGGCTTTGCCCAGGGCGTCGGCCTTGTCCTTGTCTTGCTTGCCGTATTTGTTGATAGGCAGAAAATTGTCGGTCAGCGGTTCGATGGCCATGAGCAGGTCGTTGACGACAAACTTGATGTTGCGGTTGTATTTCCGTCCCAGCACGGCGATGAGGGCCACGCCGTCGAGCCCGCCCAGCGGATGATTGGAGGCGAAGATGAACCGCCCTTGCTTGGGAATGTTCTGCTCTCCGTCGAGACGTATGGAGATGTCGAGATATTCCAGCAGGGTCTCGGCAAAGTCTACACCACGCACATGGGGATAGGCTTTCAGAAAACGGTTGATGCGCTCTTCCTGAATGGTGCGTTTGATGAAGTTGAATACAAAACCCGGAATTTTTCGGGCCAATCGCGGGGATTTCCGTTTTACAACCTCTTCTACATCAACGTGTAATGTCTCTTTTTTGTCCATCGTTTCTCTTCAAGAACGGACAAAGATAGTGATTCTTTGCGGAATAGGACTTTTTTGTAAAGAAAAATGTTTTTTTGAGCCTTCCCTATATGTGAAACACTGTCGTGGCTCTTCTGGTAGATGTGGGAAGATTGTTGAAAAAAAATTGGAAAATATGGTGTGTGTCCGTGTTTTTCTTACTATTTTTACCCGGTAAAAAAATACTCGAACAAATTGATGCAATCTTCTGTCTATCATGTGCCTGCGCTGCTCGATGCCTGCATGGAGGGATTGGCGGTGCAGCCGGACGGTGTGTATGTCGACGTCACTTTCGGCGGAGG
>CAJLYN010000105.1 GCA_905210875.1 uncultured Bacteroides sp.
ATTTTTACATGTTTTCGGGAACGCTGTTGTAAACTTTCTCTTTTTTCAGCCTGGGGTCCTTGCCCAAGGGAATGGAGAGGCCGAAGTTGATGTTTGCAGCCAATTCTCCAAGAGGAATGAAGTCGGGCGTTACCCGCATGGTCGATATGTCGGCACCGATAAAAAGTGGACCGAAGTTGAGAACGGCACCGAAAGAGTTGGCCAGGTTTGATACCGTTCCGTTAATCCCAAGCATAAACCATCTGAAAGGTTTGAGGTTGAGACTGCCCATGAGCGATGTGTGGGTATTGTTTTTGTAAAAGCGCGTGGTCGAGAGAAGGCCTACCGATATATGATTATGCAATAACTGATATTCGGCTCCGAATGTGAGGGCAGGATTAAGCCATGTCGTGCGCTTCTTTGGGGCATCTCCTTCTCTAAATTCAATTAGAGCTTTGAGGTCGTCGGTCAACTCGTCGACCTGGTCGTCGAAAACATTTTGAGATTGGCCGTTTTCGTCGGAATAGTCATCGCTGCCGATGCCGGTGAATCCATCGTAGATGACCTCGCCCTCAGGGGTAACACCTTTCAGGTTTTTGTTCCAGGAGATAAATCCTATATCGGTAATGGCCATGGAGACGATAAGGTTTTCGATGGGCGAGTAGGTAACACCCAGATCGATACCTGCACCGCCGCCGGCGAGGCCGAGGTTATTGGTGTTGAAATCTATGCCAGATATTTCTCCGGTTTCTTCGTCGATTTCAAGTTGGGCTCCGGCGCAAGACATGTCGACGACACCGTAGCTTTCGATTTTCCATTGTTCTTCGCTCATGGTGAGGGTCAGCCGTTCAAAGTGAGCGTCGGCCTGGGCACCGCCGAGCAAGGCTTTCAGTTTGGCGCCCACTGTCCATTGGTCGTTGATGTGGTGGGCATGCCCTAATGCGATTTCTACATAAGCGTCGGCGTAGGCCGATATATCTTTCAGGTCGTATTGGGTGACGGCACCTTCTTCACTTCCGTTTTTCAGGAAGCGGAAGAGGTCGCCCGGCAATGCCATGGATATGCTGCTGTGCAAGGAGATGTCGAACGAGTTGAAGCCGTTCCACTTGTGAAAACCGAAAGAGAGTATCGAAAGGCCAAGATCGGTGTTGAGCACGTTCCGGTTTTTTAACTTTTTGTCAAATTCTTCGGCCGAGATAGACGGGCTGAGGAATGTGTTGAGTTTATTTCCCTCGGAAGGATAGATAAAAGTGGTATAGTTCAAATCCGAACTTACACTCATCGATATATTACCCATTGCAGGTAAAGTAAAATATCCTCTTTCGGGTACCAATGCCGGGTTGAGTTGATGGCGCAACGGCGCACGTTCGAGGAAGTAGGCATTGCTCAATGGCTGTGCCGCTATTGTCGGAGTAATAATGCAGAGCAGAATGGCTGCCCAAATGTATTTTATATATGATTTCATAAGATTTTATCGGGTTATATCGGTTTATAAAGAATCCAAGTCCATACTTATTTGGGCAACTCTGGCACTGAGTTTCATTTGCAGGTATTGAGTGCTGCGAAGGGCTCCGCTTTGCAGTCCTTCGGCCAGGTCTCCTGCCACATTGTATTGCAGATGGGTAAGCGACTTTAAGGCATCTTTTTCTTTCTCGGTGAGCCGTATGATGATTTTTCCGGTCGAAGCTGTCGGGTCGACGAGGCTTAAATCGGTAGTGCCGGCAATGATTCCTTTTCCGTTCTGGTCGGCGTCGAGAACTTCGAGCCCGATGTTTTTGAGAATACGGAAGTATTTGGTATTCTCTGCATCGTCGTTGGTGAGTTTCTCGTCGGCCGGCAGATTGTGGTATTCCTGGGCTGATATCTCTTGAAGCGGTGAAAGAGTAAATTCCAGATTGAGGGGCAGTGTGGTGGCGTAGTTGGCGATGATCGATGCCTCTTTCATGGTAACATCTTTGAAAATATCGTCGATGCCACCCTCTATTTCTGAAAAATTGATGGAGAAATTCTCTCCGAATTCCAAAGGAACGGTGATGTCACAGTTGGCATGAACGAGGCTGCTCTGGTCGTTGAGTAGTGCGATGTGAGCGGTCGTATTGTCGGTTTGGGCCGAGAGTGAAGCTTCGAGGGCAGAGGGTATTTGAGCGTCGAGCAGCGCAGGCAGGTCGCCTTGTACCCAGGTATAGAGAGTGTCGTTGTACCAGAACGTCTGTTTCTCGGCATCGACCCAGTCGGTCGTCGGGGCCTTTTGTGAGATGAAGATGTGATTTTCCTGCGGAGTCAGGGTCTGGTTGGCTCTGTCGTAGGTGGCCTCTTCGATGTAGATGGTGTCGATGGTCACGGGGGTTGCGGTAAGGCTTTCGCCCTTATCGTTTTTAGGGGTGATGGCGATAGATGCTTTTACCGGGATGCCCATGGGATTGGAGGCGCTGAATCTGATGAAGGGATTGGTCAAGTCGAGATTGATATCGTTTCCTTCCAGAAAATCGGGCATGGAACCCAACTCTATGGAGAAGGATTCTTGTGCCGATGCATCTATGATACCGGAGAGACGGGTAATTTCGAGTTCTTCGATGGCAAAGTCGGTACGAACCTGCGGCTGTTGTGCAAGGGTGGTTCCGGGGCCGTTTAGGTATACATCGATTGTTGCGTTTCCGTCGAGGGTAAACCGATTGTTGAGAATGTTGAGAATGTTTTCGCCATTTTCGGGAATGAGTTCAAAATTGTTAGAACCGTCGGGCTGTATCTCGCCGCCGCACAATCCGTAGATGTCAAGTGTAATGGAAAATATTCCGTTTTCGGCTTTTTTGTGTGGAATGGTGAGTTTGTGGTCTTTGACGTATAGAGGGTTTCCGTTATCATCGGTGTCGGTCAGGGTGGCATCGCCGATATTGCCCGATGCCGAGAGAATCAACATCTCGGGAAATGCTATCTCCATATCCGATAGTGAGAGTGTGTAGTCGGCCGGACCTTGTGTGGCAAAGAGTTCAGTAGTGAAAGTGAGTACGGCTTGTTTGGGAGCATCGAACATGATGGTGTCGATGCGTTTTACATCTTCCGAGACAATTAGATTTGACGGGTCGATGGGTACATCGGCTGACAGCAGAAGAGGTATAGTAGCGTCGTAGGTAATACCTGCCTCAACAGCGGCGGCTATCTCTTCAGAAAGAGGAATTTCTGTAGGTTCTATATCGGGCGTAAGTCCGTTGCTGGGGCCGATGACGACAGTCCTCATTGCGGCAAATTCCGTCGAGGAACTGGTTGTCTCGGAGATGTAATAAACGCTATCCCCGTTGATTTTCAGGTTGTCGTCGGTGCTGATGAGTTTCGATAACATGAATTTGTCGGTTTCGCCGATGGGAATCGATATTCCGTTTTCGGCAATCGTTACATTCATGTCGATTTCCTTGTCGTAATCTTTATCTACGCAACCGGTAAAGAAGACAAGTAAACAGGGGATTAGAAGCTTTTTCATAGCCTGGAAATGTGTACCTTGTTTTTTTTGTTTAAAAATCAATCAATTAAATCTTTTGCAAAGAAAATGCTATTTTCTTTTATGAACAGAAAATTTAATACACGAATTCCATTTATTAACATCTTTTGTATATTTAGAAATAAAATGGTCTACCGCTTGTTAGACATAGGCGGTAGACCATTTGTTGAAAAATTTTTTTTAAAAGATTTGTGCTGCCAATGCTTCGGCCTCATTATCGTGATATTGTTGGGCTTCTCCGACGGCCTGATATTCAAACGGGACAAATTCCATAATCTGTGCCGTAGCGTATTGTTTGTCGCTGCTGATATAGATGTCGAGTCGTATGTCGGACGATTTGTTGTCGCCTCTTTTTATGTTTTTCAGTTGCTCGAAGTTCTTTTCTTCGAGAATGTTCTGTACACGTTTCATCTCGCTTTTATTGAAGGTAAGGCGGTGCAACGAAACCTTTTTGCCGCTTTCCCGGCAATAACAGACTTTCTTGCCCATGAAAAGTTTGATAAGCCCGAAGATACCCAAGGCCACACCGAGCATAAAGAGGCTCATGCTTAGCACAGAGTTTCCGTCGGTGAGCGAGCCGGCATAGAAGGCTGCGGCTGCGGCGATGACAACGATGATGCCTGTTGTGGAAAGGCTGTTTTTGGAAGTAATATAAGGGTTCTTATTGTTTTGTTTTTGAGTGGTTTCCATAAGAGATATGTTTTTTGTCGTGTGAAATGATTGTGGTAAGATATAAATACAGGGGTAGGCCGGAGAGCATATGGGCTTTCCGTCTACGGAGTCTGCTCGTTGGCGAGCGGGCAATGATTATCGTGAATAAGGAAAAGGTGGGGCTACATCAACATTCGGCAGAGCATGTAGAAGAAGTAACCGTCGCTGTGCAGCAAGCTCTGCCGGGTGGCCTGTTGGGCCTCTATGGCTTTGTTGAATGTATGGAACAGTCGGATATGGCGCTGTTGCAATCCGGCCGGAGAGGATGTTTGTTGCCGGCTTTCGCCGTTACAGGGGTGGAGCGTCGGGTTTTGTTGCAGCAGACAGGGCTGGGTATCGCCTGCGAGGTATATGGAGCAGGTGTGCTTTTCTTTTGAAACCCCGTTGTCGAAGTTGTCGGCAAGGACGGTTGTCTCCGGCCTCTCGGTGCCGTAGGACATAAGGGCCTCCTTCGCTCCTGCTCGGGGGGCGAAAAGGGCCATGAGCAGGGCGGCAAGCAGGCAACCGAGCAATAGCCTGCGGCCGAGCGTTTTCTTGGAGGTAGCCAGCATCAGAATTGTTGCATGTCGACCAGGTGCTTGTAGTATCCGTTGAGGGCAATCAGTTCGTCGTGGCGGCCCGACTCAACGATATGTCCCTCCTGCATGACGCAGATGAGGTCGGCATCCTTGATGGTCGACAGCCGGTGGGCGATAACAAGTGTGGTGCGGTTTTTCATGAGGTTTTCGAGTGCCTCCTGTACCAGTCGCTCCGACTCGGTGTCGAGCGCCGAGGTGGCCTCGTCGAGAATGAGTATCGGCGGGTTTTTGAGAATGGCCCGTGCTATGCTCACGCGTTGTCGCTGACCGCCCGAGAGGCGACAGCCGCGGTCGCCGATGGGGGTGTCGTACCCTTGTTCGGTGGCCATGATGAAGTCGTGTGCGTTGGCTATGCGTGCGGCCTCTTCGACCTGCTCCTGTGTGGCGTCGGTTACGCCGAAAGTAATGTTGTTGTAGAAGGTGTCGTTGAAAAGAATGGCTTCCTGGTTGACGTTGCCCATCATGGCGCGCAGGTCATAGACCTTCATGTCTTTGATGTTGACCCCGTCGATGAAGATGCCTCCCTTGTTTACGTCGTAGAAGCGGGGCAACAGGTCGGCCATGGTCGACTTGCCCGAGCCCGACTGGCCTACGAGGGCAACCGTCTGACCCTTCTTGATGGTGAGGTTCACCCCTTTTATAACCCAATCTTCGTTGTATTTGAACCACACGTCGCGGTATTCGATGGCGTGGTTCAGAGCCACGTCGGTTACCGGTTTTTCGGGGTTCTTTATGGGGTTTTCGGTCGAGAGTATCTTGTCGACGCGCTCCATGGCAGCCAGGCCTCGCTGTATGGTATAGGCTGCTTTGGTCAGGTCTTTGGCCGGGTTGATGATGCTGTAAAAGATAATCAGGTAGTAGATAAACTCTCCGGCGTTGATGACGCTGTTGCCTTTCAAGATGAGTGCGCCGCCAAACCACAGCACGATGGCGATGGTGGTGGTGCCCAGAAATTCGCTCATCGGGTGGGCGAGAGCTTGCCGGCGGCCTATGCGGTTGGTCGTGCGGTAAAATTTGTCGTTGATGTTGGCAAAACGCTGGCTGATGCGGTTTTCGGCATTGAAAGCCTTGATGATGCGCAGTCCGCCGAGAGTCTCTTCAATCTGGGCCATTATGCTGCCCCACTGCTGTTGGGCATCGAGCGATTTCCGTTTCAGCGATTTCCCCACGCGCCCCATGATATAGCCGGCCAGCGGCAGCAGTACCAGCACGAAGAGGGTGAGCTGCCAACTGAGAATAAACATGGTGGTGAGGTAGCTGATGATCATGATGGGGTTCTTGAAGAGCATGTCGAGAGAGGTCATGATGGAGTTCTCGACCTCGGCCACGTCGCCGGTCATACGCGACATGATGTCGCCCTTGCGCTCGGTGGTGAAAAATCCGATGGGCAGGCTCACCACCTTGCGGTACACGAAGTTGCGTATGTCGCGTACTACGCCGCCGCGCAGCGGTATGATGCAGGCCGAACTCAGGAAGCTGGTCATGGTCTTGGCAAAGGTCATCACGATGAGCCATACGCCCAGTAGCATGAGGGTCCAAATGGCGCCGTGGGTCTTGATTTGTTCCGATACAAACCAGTAGAAGTTGTTGATGAGTATGTCTTTCAGGTCACCCTCGCTCCAAGGAATAAAGGTATAAGAGGCCTCACTCGTCTTGAAAAGAATTTCCAGAATAGGAATGATGAGCATGAAGGAGAAGATGCTCAGCAATGTCGAGAGGAGGTTGAAGAAGATATTGAGAATCAGATACCGTTTATAGGGAGGAACAAACCGTAAGAGAAGTTTAAACAGGTCTTTCATAACGCCGGCGATGTTTTTTCGTTTGCGCGGCAAAGATACGATAAAATATGCAGGATAAAATTTTTTTGCATTTCTTTTCTCTCCTCTACGGTTCGATGTACCTTTGCACTCGTTTTTGAGAAGTATTGACGTATGGAAGAAAAACAGTCAAGATGGTATCATATTGATTTATTTTTTATAGGGATATATCGTCCGCTGTCATTTTGATTACTCCTGGTAGTCGTGTGTTACCGACTGTTAAATCGAAAGAAAAAGACGATTCCCTATTAAACCATTTATTTGCGAAGCTGTCAAAGCAACAAAATCGAAACGATATTTAAGAAATCAATAGCCAAATGAAACAATATCTTCTTCTCGGCATCATGTTGGCGATATGTATGTCGGGCATGGCACAATATCCGGTGCGTCCGCCGATGCGAATGGAGGGTAACGGACCCGATGCCGAAAATCAGAACCAGTCGGAATATTTTGTTACCGGACAGGTATTAGACGAAAAAAACGAGCCGATGATAGCCGTTTCGGTACGACTGCTCTCGGCGGCCGACAGTTCATTGGTAAACGGTACAGGTACCATGACCGACGATAACGGAAAATTTACCATCAAGGACCTGAAGCGGGGCGATTATCTTGTGAATATCACGTTTCTGGGGTATAAGCCTGTATATAAGCCCGTGAAGCTGTTGCGGGTACAGCCCT
>CAJLYN010000106.1 GCA_905210875.1 uncultured Bacteroides sp.
ATGTATAGCACTAATCATCACCACCATTTTCATCATGGCTCTTACGAGTAAGGGGTGAGTGGTTGTGTATATACATGAACATAACGTTTAGAAACGCTTGCCTCTGTCGGGGCAGGCGTTTTTTGTTGGCAAAAAGGAAAAACGAATATCATATAAAAGCGAAATAAAATGTTACGCATTGCGATTCAATCAAAGGGCCGTCTCAACGAAGATTCGATGGCTCTGCTTTCAGAAACTGGTATCAAATTATCGTCGGGTAAGCGCACCTTGCTGGTGCAGTCGCCCAATTTTCCCATCGAAGTGTTGTTTTTGAGAGACGACGACATTCCCGACTCTGTTGCTTCGGGTGTTGCCGACGTGGGAATTGTGGGTCTGAACGAGTTCCTCGAAAAAGAACGCAAAGCCGAGATTGTCAAGGAGCTGGGTTTCAGCAAATGCCGCCTCTCGCTAGCGATACCCAAAGATATTGATTATCCCGGGTTGTCGTGGTTCAACGGCCGCAAGATTGCCACCTCCTATCCGGTTATCCTGCGTCGTTATTTGCAGGAAAACCATATTTCGGCCGACATACACATTATCACCGGCTCGGTGGAGATAGCGCCCGGTATCGGGTTGGCCGATGCCATTTTCGACATCGTAAGCTCGGGCAGTACCTTGGTGAGCAACAATCTGCGCGAGGTAGAGGTCGTGGTAAAGTCCGAGGCCGTGTTGATTGCCACCCCCGGATTGTCGGAAGAGAAGAAAGAGGTTCTCAACGCGTTTCTCTTCCGCATGGAGGCCGTGCAGAAGGCCGAAGACAAGAAATATGTACTCATGAATGCTCCGACCTCGGCCGTTGATGATATTCTGGCCGTGCTGCCCGGTATAAAAAGTCCCACTGTCATGCCTCTGGCACAGGAGGGGTGGTGTTCGATACACACGGTACTCGACGAAAAATGTTTCTGGCAGATTATCAATAAACTCAAATCGGTGGGCGCAGAAGGCATCTTGGCCTTGAACATCGAAAAAATGGTATTATAAAAATGTCATCTTATGAAAATCATCAAATACCCCGCACGCGATAGTTGGTCGCACGTCGTTGAGCGACCGCACCTCGATGCCCAGACACTTTCCGATACGGTATCGGCGCTGCTCTCCGACATACGCCGTCGGGGCGATGCTGCGGTGAGAGAGTGTGTCGAACGTTTTCAGGGCGTCTCTCTTGACCGTTTCGAAGTGTCCCCCGAAGAGATGAAGGCCGCCGAAGCGGCCGTCTCGGACGAATTGAAGGCTGCCATCGCCGCCGCTGCTGCCAACATAACCCGTTTCCATGCCTCCCAGGCCATGCCGCTTCACAAGGTGGAGACCACACCCGGAGTTGTATGCTGGCAGAAGTCGGTACCCATACAGCGGGTAGGACTCTATATACCCGGTGGTACGGCACCTCTCTTCTCGACCGTACTCATGCTGGCCATACCTGCCCGCGTAGCCGGTTGCCCCGAGATTGTGCTGTGTAGCCCCTGTGCGCCCGATGGTAAGATAAATGCAGCCGTACTCTATGCTGCCCGCGTAGCCGGTGTACATCGTATCTATAAGCTGGGCGGTGTGCAGGCCATAGGCGCCATGGCCTACGGTACCGAGTCGGTGCCTCGCGTGTATAAGATTTTCGGTCCCGGCAACCAGTATGTTACCGAAGCCAAGCAGCAGATTACCCGCCATGGAGTGGCGATAGACATGCCGGCCGGACCCTCCGAAGTGGCTGTTGTGGCCGACGCCTCGTCCGACATGACCTTTGTCGCCTCAGATTTTCTCTCTCAGGCCGAACATGGGGCCGACAGTCAGTCGGTACTTTTTACGACCGACGAGTCGGTCATAGAGCCGCTGCTCGCCGAGATAGAGAAGCAGTTGTCGGCCCTGTCGCGTCGCTCATTGACCGAGAAATCTCTGGCTCACAGCCGCATTGTCTTGTTGCGTGATAAAGACGAGCTGATCGACATGGTCAACCTCTATGCTCCCGAGCACCTCATTATTCAATGTGCCGACTATGCCGAAGTGGCCGAGCGGGTAGTCAATGCCGGCTCGGTATTTCTCGGACCCTATACGCCCGAGAGTGCAGGCGACTATGCCTCGGGTACCAACCACACGCTGCCCACCAGCGGCTATGCACGCGCATACAGTGGTGTGAATCTCGACAGCTTTATACGGAAAATTACCTTTCAGGAGATTTCGCGCGACGGGTTGCTGCGTCTCGGTCCCGTCATCGAAGTCATGGCAGCCAACGAAGGCCTCGACGCTCATAAGAATGCCGTTACATTGCGTCTGGGCAAAGTAAAATCTTAACATATACGACTATGTTTGACCTGGAAAAATGGATTCGTCCCAATATCTTGCATTTGAAGCCCTATTCGTCGGCCCGCGATGAATTCAAGGGCGAAGCGTCGGTCTTTCTCGATGCCAACGAAAACCCGCACAACGGCCCCTATAACCGTTATCCCGACCCCTTGCAGTGGGAGCTTAAAAAGAAAATCGCTGCCGTCAAAGGGGTTGCTCCCGAGAGCATTTTCCTCGGCGTGGGCAGCGACGAGTGTATCGATGTGTTGTTCAGGGCCTTCTGTGTACCCGGGCGCGACAATGTGGTGGCCATCGATCCCACCTACGGTATGTATAAGGTGTGTGCCGATATCAACGATGTGGCTTATCGTCCGGTGAGACTGAACGAGAATTTCGACTTTGATGTCGACGACCTTCTGAATCGGGTCGACGACTACACGAAACTGATATTTCTCTGTTCACCCAACAACCCGTCGGGCAATAGCCTTTCTGACGAGAAGATAGAGCAACTTCTGCAACGCTATCCCGGACTCGTGGTTGTCGACGAGGCCTACATCGACTTTGCCTCCCGGCCCGGTTTTCTGCCCCGACTGTCACAGTACGACAATCTCGTGGTGCTGCATACCTTCTCCAAAGCCTGGGGGGCAGCGGCCGTGCGGCTGGGTATGGCTTTTGCCCACCCTTCGATAATTGCGGTGTTTAACAAGATAAAATATCCCTACAACATCAACCTGCTGACGCAGCGTTATGCTGCCGAGATGCTCGACTGCTACCCGCAAGTGCAAGCGTGGGTAGACGAGCTGGTGGCTTCGCGTGAACTCCTTCGCCGGCAGCTGGCAACGCTCCCTGTGGTGCGTCATATTTACCCCAGCGATGCCAACTTCCTGCTGGTACGCGTCGACGACGCACAGCGTGTCTACGACTTTTTGGTGGGGCGCGGCATCATCGTGCGCAACCGCAACAAGATAACTCTTTGCGACAATTGCCTGCGCATTACCGTCGGCACCGGTGAGGAAGATTCCCAGTTGATTGATGCATTACAATCTTATTCAGCAAGTATATGAAAAAGAAACGCGCTCTCTTTATAGACCGTGACGGTACGCTGGTTGTTGAGCCGCCTGTCGACTATCAGCTCGACAGTCTCGAAAAGTTACAGTTTGTGCCCAAGGTTTTTCGAAATCTCTCTTTTATTCGGGAGAAACTCGACTTTGAACTGGTAATGGTTACCAATCAGGACGGGCTGGGTACCGACTCCTTCCCCGAAGAGACATTTTGGCCGGCACATAACAAGATGTTGCAGGCCTTTGCCGGCGAAGGCATTGTTTTTGACGCTATCTACATCGACCGTTCTTTCCCGGAGGAGAACCTCCCTACACGCAAGCCGGGCACGGCGATGCTCACTGCCTATCTCGACGGGAGCTACGATATGTCGGCCTCGTTTGTCATCGGCGATCGTCTTACAGATATGCAATTGGCCTGTAACCTGGGGTGTCGCGGTATCCTCTATGGCGATAGTTCCATGCAGGTAGCTGTCGACGAGGCCGGACTTGGCGAGGTGTGTGTACTCATCTCCGACGATTGGGACAAGATTTCGGAGTACCTCTTTGCCGGTGAACGGTGGGCCGAGGTGCGTCGCACGACGTCGGAGACCGATGTCTTTGTAAGTCTGAATCTTGACGGTAGCGGTCGTGGCGACATCTCCACCGGCATCGGATTTTTCGACCACATGCTCGACCAGATAACCCGCCATTCGGGTATCGACCTGACGGTGCGTTGCCAGGGCGACCTCCACGTCGACGAGCATCATACCATAGAAGATACCGGTATAGCGCTGGGTGAGGCCATAGCCCGGGCTTTGGGCGACAAGCGCGGAATCGAACGCTATGGCTTCTGTCTGCCGATGGACGACTCTCTTTGCACCGTCGCACTCGATTTTGGCGGTCGGGCATGGCTGGTGTGGAATGCCGTTTTTTACCGCGAAAAGATTGGCGATATGCCTACCGAAATGTTTTTGCACTTTTTTAAATCGCTCAGCGACGCGGCTCGCATGAATCTGACGGTGAAAGCCGAAGGCGAAAACGAGCATCATAAAATTGAAGGTATCTTCAAGGCGTTTGCCCGTTCGTTGAAGATGGCCTTGCGTCGCGATATTTTCCATTATGAATTGCCGTCTACAAAAGGTCTTTTGTAGACAATGTTTGAGGCCTTCATCAAAGTACAGATGAAGGCCTCTTTTTAATCACCTTGTTGTGTCGCTTTTTATAAGCGAAGCAATTTGATGACTTGTCCCTGTGGTAAATTGAATGTTGGGACCTTAAATTAAGCAAAAGTTATATACTCTCGTGTGTTTATGCCATTCTTATCTGTTTAATAGTAGTTGTTTGTTATTAATGTTGTAAAGTTATATATTATAACTTTACATTGAAATTATAGATAAAAAAATTAAGAATTAATAACACAAAGAATTCTTTTGACTTTTCATGACCGAAGTACATGAAAATAGTTTTATGGATAGGGCTGAGGGTTGATCTAGGGTTTAGCATTTAATAGGCCTCTTATGGGTTTGTTTGAAAAAGACTCCTGATTGATGCGGGTGCCAGAAGAGTATACAAAAAAAGAGAGCCAAAAATACTTGACTCTCTTTTTTGTCTTTGAGGAATGCTTTATCCGATTTTGATACCGGCAAATCCCATGAAAGCAAGTGCCAGCAGTCCGGCAACGAGCAGGGCGATGGGGGTACCTTGCATGGCTTTGGGCAGTTTGGTGGTAGCCAGTTGTTCGCGGATACCGGCAAAGAGCACCATGGCCAGCATGAAGCCGAGAGCGGTAGAGATGGCGAAGACAACCGATTCGAGCAGGTTGTACTCTTTCTGAATGACAAGAATGGCTACACCCAGAATGGTACAGTTGGTCGTAATCAGCGGCAGGAACACACCGAGTGCCTGATAGAGGGGAGGAGATACCTTTTTAAGGATAATCTCTACCATCTGCACGAGAGCGGCGATGACGAGAATGAAGACGATGGTCTGCATGAATCCGATGCCGAAAGCGTCGAGCAGATATTTTTGCAGCAGGTAGGTACATATCGTGGCAATCGTCATCACGAAAGCAACGGCGGCACCCATGCCGGTAGCGGTGCTCACTTTCTTTGATACGCCCAAGAAAGGACAGATACCCAAGAATTGCGCCAATACGATGTTATTGACAAAGATGGCGGTAATGAATATGGAAATATAGGTAATCATATCGCTTATTTGGTTTTAAGTTTGTTGACTATGGCGATGAGGTACCCAAGAGCGATGAATGCGCCGGGAGCCAATACGAAGATGAGCGAACCGTAGTGCTCGGGGTAGATGGTGCAGTCAAAGACTTTGCCTGTTCCGAGGAATTCACGTACGCTACCCAGCAAGGTAAGGGCAATGGTGAATCCCAATCCGATTCCGACACCGTCGAGCATGGAGTCAAATGCATTGTGTTTGGCGGCGAAAGCTTCGGCACGACCCAATACGATACAGTTCACTACGATAAGTGGAATGAAGAGTCCCAGGCTTTCGTAGAGTGCCGGTACATAGGCTTCCATACACATCTGCAAGATGGTTACGAATGCGGCGATGACGACGATGAATGAGGGAATGCGCACCTTATCGGGAATGTAGTCCTTGATGAGGGCAATAACGATGTTGGAGCAGATGAGAACAAACATCGTAGCCAGTCCCATACCCAAGCCGTTGATGGCCGATGAGGTAGTACCCAGCGTAGGACACATACCCAGCAGCAGGGCAAAGGTGGGGTTTTCTGTAATGATACCGTTGAGAATGATTTTGAATTTATTCATGACTGGCCTCCTTTCCCGTTTGAGTGGTGGCGCCGCTGGCGGCGTCGGTATTAGTATATGCGGCATAGGCGTTGGCTATGGCGTCGAGGAATGCGCGCGAACTGATGGTGGCAGCCGTGATAGCGTCTACACTACCGCCGTCTTTTTTCACCGTGAGGTGGTCGCTGGCCGGGTTTTTACCCAGCACACTCTGGTCGCCTTTGTCGGCGCGGAACCACTCTTCCATCTTGGAACCGAGGCCGGGGGTCTCGGCGTGGCTCAGAACGCGGTAGTTGCGTATCGTTCCGTCGGCATTGAAACCTACCATGATCGAAATCTCTCCGCCGAAACCTTTCTTGGTCTTGCTTTCAACGGCTGCACCTACGGTTTTACCGTCTTTTTTTGCGGGGAAAACTTTCAGTTCGAGGTCGTTTACCGTCACAGTATACTGTTCGTCGATGGGAGCGTTGTCAAACTCCGGGGCTACGTCTTTCACGGCCGTCTCCTGTTTCAGTTTCTTCGACAGTGCGATAGGCTCTTTGGTGATGTTGTAGACATATCCCAGTAAAGCGCCCGTAATGACGGTGATGACCGTCAGCACTACGAGCATGTTTCCGAAAGATGATTGCTTTGCCATTATTTCTTAACCTCCCCGAATCGTTTAGGTTTCACATATTTGTTGATGAGCGGCGTTACGGCGTTCATAATCAGTATGGCAAACGACATACCCTCGGGATAGGCACCCCAACGGCGAATGATGATGGTGAGCAGTCCGATGCAGATGCCATAGATAATCATACCTTTGTGCGTCATGGGCGAGGTTACATAGTCGGTAGCCATAAAGATGGCGCCGAGCAACATGCCACCCAGGAGCAACTGCTGCAGGGCATCGGTTGCATCAAATCCGTTGGTAAGCCACGAGAAGATGAAGGCCGTAGCCAATATCGACACAGGTATGTGCCATGTGATGACTTTCTTGATGAGCATGTAGACAAGACCTATCAACAAGGCGATGGCTCCGATTTCACCGAGGCTGCCGCCTACATTACCCAGCAGCATGTCGGTTGTTGTGGCTTCGATGGGAAGGCCTTGTTTGAGCAGACCCAGC
>CAJLYN010000107.1 GCA_905210875.1 uncultured Bacteroides sp.
GGCTGCAAAGAAGTCTTTGTCCGACAATGAAAGCAGCCTTTTTACGCGATTGACCGTGATGGTATAACACCCTTCCAGGATGCACCATATGCGGCCTGCATTTACTGCAATATCCAACGTTTTCATACGGTTGGGATTAAATTTCGTCACAATATAAGTAATTGGCACTTTAAATCAAAATATTTTTGTCGGAAATTTTGTTCAAATTGTTGTTTTTATATCTATTTTAGTTTTCATAAACAGTACTCTCCGACTCAGGATAAATCTCAGGTGAATACGAGGTAAAGAGTGTTTCGGCAAAAAGCCAATACACAAGAAGAATGATGGCCAGCAATACAGCCATAAAAGTTTCTATTTTCTTTGATGTCGACAACATGGTAATTCTGTAAAGTTATTTTGTGTATAACAATACAGAAGCACAAAAGTTCTCAAAATTCGATAATTGGCTACTTGTTCCAGATATCCCAGCTGGCATAGGCTTGCAACAGAAGCATTTCCAGACCGTTCTTTGTCGTGGCTCCCTGCTGGGCACATTTTTCGAGAAAGAGTGTGGTCTCGGGATTGTACACCAGGTCGTAGGCCAGATGTTGGGGAGTGATGGCATCGTAGGGAATATTAGGACAAGTGTCGGTCTGAGGATACATACCCAAGGGGGTAGCATTTACGATGATTTGAAATTCTTCCATGTGCCGTGGCGTGAGCTCTTCGTAGCTGAGTACCCCCTCTCTGGGTGTGCGCGATACCAGCTGTGGGTCAATACCCAGGGAGAGAAGTCCGTACCATACCGCTTTTGACGCACCTCCGGTGCCCAAGATCAATGCTTTCCGGTGATAATCTTTGATGTAGGGGCGAATTGAATCGGTAAATCCTATGATGTCGGAGTTATATCCTTTCAATAACATTTTATCTTTTCCCGGAATGAACTTTACCACGTTTACGGCGCCAATCATCTGTGCCGTTCCGTCCATCTCATCGAGAAAAGGAATGATGCTTTCTTTATAGGGAATCGTAACGTTCAGGCCGCACAGGTCGGGAGTCTCCTCGACAACCAGTCGCAGATCTTCGATGCGATCTATTTCAAAGTTCCGGTATTCGGCCGGTATATTTTCATTTGCAAATTTTTCGTTGAAAAAGTTGCGGGAAAAAGAGTGAGTAAGGCGATACCCTACAAGTCCGTACACACGATGGGGCTTTTCCATAATTATCCTTTGTATTTAGCGGTTTTCAATAAACTCAGTTCGTCGTTGTCATTCCATAAATCGGTTAAGGAGACACCGCTCTGCTTCACGTATTCCGAAACGATGCGCCATCCGATATATCGGGCTGCCTGCCCTGGCGATTGTTGTGTGAAAGGAGCCGTAAAAGGAGCCGGGGAGATATATTTCCCGATGAGAAAACGGTCGGTTGAGTATAAATCTTTTGACTGTATAAGTCGGTTCCACATATTCGATTCATTATTGCGGCACCATTGCCATTCTTCCTCGGAGTATCCCATGAGTCGTTCGACAGGAATATCGGGTAGCAGGCGTTGCAGGCTGTAAAGAATTTTTCCCTCATAAATCATCTCTTGCAGGAGCGTGGGTTGGGTATTGGTTGATAAGGGGTGCCGGGTATAGAGAATGACTCTCAGAATGTCGGGTACGATATATTCTCTGCTTTTGCGTTGCAACTGGTACGGATTAAATATCGAGCGGTAAAGTGGAAATTGTGCGCCCAAGTAATGGTCGAGCGATACTGCGAGAATTGTGTCGAAATTGACAATTTGCTGTTGCAGTCCCGATATGTGAGTATAGATTTGTCGGGGCAGGGAATCGTCTGGCATAAGACTTCGATATTTGGCAAAAGCTTGTGTCAATTGGCGTTCGATGTCTTTGACGTTGACAAAACCACTGTCGACTCCCTGTTGCAGTTGTTGCATGTAGGGTAGGGAGAATTTCTGAATAAGACAACTCTTTAACGCTGAATCTTTCTGGGGAAGTTGTAAAATCTCAGCGGTATATAAAGAGTAGAATGCACTGTGGCGGGAAAGAAAAGTCAGTTCTTCGACAGAGTTGTCCGAGTGTAAAAAAGTCTGTAATTCTTGGTCGTAACGGGTCAAAATAATAGGCGCCGCATTTTCCGGTTGAGAGGAACAAGCGGTTAAGAATCCGATAAGGCACAGGAAAACGACAAGGCGAGTCATGCAATCATTTTAATGATATTCAACAAAGATAATGCAAGTATCGTCGAAAAGCAAATGTTTGAAGAGATTCCTGTTGAATATTCATTGGAATAAATTGCTCGGCATCTTCTGTTTCCCTTTGAAATTTGTTGCTTTTGTGAAAGAAGTTCAATTCGACGACGACAGATATAATCTCCATCTATTTATATTCTGTTATCCTTTATTTATATAATAAAAAAGCGTACCATTCCATTTTTTCGTATCTTTGTCGAGATATTATTAATTTTTTGTTCATCAAAGTTTTTCCCCTTTGTCGAAACCATGACGATGAGGCATACATTATTTATATATCTGACGGTTTTTGTCCTGTCTTTCTCTTTTGCGATGGGAGGTGAGGCCAAAGATCGTTTTGTCGTCGTTATCGATGCCGGTCATGGGGGGCATGACCCAGGGGCAGTTGCCAATCGTCTTAAAGAGAAAAATATCAATCTCGACATTGCGCTGAAATTGGGAAAGAAAATACAGCAGAACTGCTCCGATACAAAGGTGATATATACCCGCAGTAAAGACGTGTTTGTAACCTTGAAAGGGCGTACCGAGATAGGCAACAAAGCCAAGGCAGACTTGTTTATTTCTATTCACACCAATTCGGCCGCTAACACATCGGCCAAAGGAACGGAAACATTTATTTACGGCTTGGAGCAGACAGGCATAAATATGGAGGTGGCCAAACGGGAAAACTCGGTTATTTTGCTGGAAGACGATTATACAACCACCTATCAGGGATATGATCCCAATTCGGTCGAGTCTTTCATTATGTTTGACTTTCAGCAAAACAAATATTTTGAGCAAAGTATCCATTTTGCCTCGATGGTACAAGACCAGTTCCGTATCTTGGCCAAGCGTCCCGACCGCAGTGTGCGCCAGCAAAACTTGCTGGTGCTTCGCCTTTCGGCCATGCCAAGCATACTGGTCGAGGTGGGATATATCAGCAATCCCTCAGATGCAGCTTTTTTAGCGAAAGATGCCAATCGCTCGAAGTTGGCCGAGTCGATATATCGGGCGTTTGTCGCCTATAAAGATGAGTGGAACCGGAAAAAAGTATCCCAGCATGTCGATCGGGGGGCTACCGTTCCGACGTCGGGAACCATATATAAGGTACAACTGATGGCTTCGAAAAAGAAGTTGTCGCTTCAAGACCCTTGTTTTAAGGGGCTGTCGCCCATCTCATATTACCAAGAGGGCGATTGGTATAAATATACCTATGGAGAATCGCCCAGCCGAGAGGCCTTATCGGGCAAGTTGTCTCAAGCCAAACGTTATTTCAAAGACGCATATATCGTCTCTTTTAAGAACGGAAAGAAACAGAATTAATCCTTTTATATCCATCAAAACGATATGAAAAAATATTTCACCAAAGAGGTAAAAATTGCTATTTCGGTCATCATAAGTGCCGTTATTCTTTATTTCGGAATCGAATTTCTGAAAGGTGTCAATCTGATGCAGCCCTCGAACTATTATTATGTAAAGTATGCCAATGTGACGGGACTCACAGTATCTACTCCTGTTACCGTAGATGGATTTAAGGTAGGCTTGGTGCGCAATATTGAGTATGACTATGACGCTTACCATGGAGCCGTGGTAGAGGTGATGCTCGATAAAAAATTGAAAGTACCCGAAGGCAGTAAAATAGTGCTTCAAGCCGATTTGTTGGGAACTGTTACTCTCAATTTGCAGTTGAATAAGTATGTGTCGACCTATTGTTCACCCGGAGATTATCTTGAAGGAGAAATTGCCGAAGGTCTTATGGAAAGTGTTGAAGAAGATTTGTTACCGACAATAACAGCCATGATTCCCAAAATAGACAGTGTACTCACCGGCTTGAATGCGATTGTACACTCTCAGGAGCTGAATACTACATTGACCAATGTCGCCCGCATATCCGATGAGTTGAGTGGTGTGTCGCACCGACTGTCGCTTATGATGACCGATACAGTTCCTGCCATACTTTCCGATGTTAAGCGCATAACACATCATCTTGATGGTTTTACGGCCGAACTTTCAAATTCACATATTGACCAGACCATAAAGCACATTGACGAAGTGGTACTTTCGGTAGATACGCTTGTGGCCAAGTTACATCAACCTGATAATACTGTTGGAGCGTTGCTTTCCGACAGACAGCTTTACGACGCCCTGCAACATACGGTTTTAAGCGCCGATTCGCTGTTGATCGATTTACGTCTCAACCCAAAGAGGTATGTTCACTTCTCTCTTTTCGGCGGTAAAAAATAAATATTTACTATTTAGACGAAATATAAATAGTGGAAGTATGGACAATTTTTTTGATTAGTTTAAAAACACCTTATATCAAGGCGTTTTTTTAGGTATAGTTATTCTCCTTTCTCTTGGAATAAAAAATGAGTAATAAGTTATCGTTCTCATAATCATTGTAATAACAAAATTTTACAGAGGCTATTTTCTCAAAAATTGAAGGAGCTTATAATTGTCTTACCCACAATGTTTTGAAACGTTTTTGATATATCCAATAAAAAAACGATTTTATTTTTCGGAAAAGAATTCCAAACTTTGTAATCGACTTCTACGATAGAATTTTGCACAACAATGAGTATAGATTACGTCTCTTTATGGGACCGCTGTCTGTCCATTATCAAAGATAACGTATCGGTTGAGCACTATAAAACCTGGTTTGAGCCGATACGTGCGATAAAGTATGTCGATAATGAACTGACGGTGCAAGTCCCGACACAGTTTTTCTACGAGTATCTTGAAGAGCATTTTGCCGATATTCTTCAACATACCTTGTTACGTGTTTTTGGTCCTGGAATACAGCTGATGTATAGCATATCGGTTGTAAAGGAGCCCGAAGAGACGACACAACTTCCTTTGCACGGTACCCGCTCGCAGAAGTCAACAAAGGGTATAACCGAACCTGTACAGATTGCCGATCCGTTTAAGCAGCCTGTATACAAGGAGCTCGACTCACAGTTGAACCCTTATTATAGTTTTGATAACTATTTTTCGGGTTCGAGTAACGTATTGGCTCGTTCGGCGGGTGAAGCTGTGGCGCAGAACCCCGGAAAGACGGCTTTCAATCCACTGTTCTTGTATGGAGAGTCGGGAGTGGGTAAGACTCATTTGGTGCAGGCCATTGGAGCCAAGGTCAAGGTACTGAATCCCAAAGCTCGTGTATTGTATCTATCTTCTCATCTGTTTCAAGTACAATATACCAATGCTGTGCGTAATAATGCCGTGAACGATTTCATCAATTTCTATCAGAGTATTGATGTGTTGCTCATCGACGATATTCAGGATTTGGTGGGAAAAACAGCTACGCAGAATACATTCTTCCATATATTCAATCACTTGCATCAGACAGGAAAACAGTTGGTGCTGACTTCTGACCGACCTCCTGTTTCCCTGGAAGGAATGGAAGAGCGCCTTCTGACCCGTTTCAAGTGGGGGCTCTCGGCCGAAGTTGAACGGCCCGACTATGATTTACGGAAAAATATTCTTGTAAACAAACTTCGGAAAGACGGTGTGGTAATAGCACCCGATGTGATAGATTATATCGCCCGCAATGTCTCCAACAGTGTAAGAGAGCTCGAAGGCATTATCGTATCACTGATGGCGCGCTCGATTATTCTGAAAAAAGAGATTTCGGTTGAGATGGCCGAGTGTGTGTTGGCATCCAGCATACAGATGAAGAAAAAGCAGATAACCATCGAGTTGATACAGCAGAAGGTATGCGACTATTTCAATATGGATGTGAAGTTGTTGCAGACAAAAACACGTAAACGTGAAATAGCTCTGGCTCGTCAGATATCGATGTATTTGGCCAAGAAATATACCGAATATCCACTTTCTCAGATAGGCAGTTGTCTTGGTGGAAAAGATCATGCTACCGTCCACTATGCCTGCAAGACGATAGCCCAGCAGGTCGAAATCGACAAGACACTGCGGCAGCAGGTAGATGAGATAGAGCAGTCGTTGCGTTCTTGACAGATAAAGTTAAAATATGCGAAGCGGGCCTCAAAAGAATCGAGGCCCGCTTCGCATATAGTGTATAATGGAACAAACTCTTAAAACTTGAAACCTTGTTCTTTGATAACCTTTAAGAATAAATCGGAGAAGTATTCATTGTTTTTCCGGGTATATCTTATGTCGGTGAATACTTGTGCAAGAGTCTCTTTTTTATTCTCTGCGACAAAACCTTTGTTGGCCGGAAGATCCTCTTTTTCGCGATACAGGCGGTCGATGTCGTCGTCGGAATAATCGTGGTATGTTTCGTGGTGAATCATGGCCTCAATGGGGAGACGTTCAACCTGTTCGGGAATCGATTCGGGATAGCCTACCGTGATGGTGGTTATCGGCACAACAAAACGCGGCAGATTCAGAGCCTTTATGATGGCATCGGCATTGTAGGTTGTGGTGCCGAGATAACATATACCCAAGCCTTTGGCCTCAGCTGCCGTACAGAACTGTTGAGCGACGAGCAAGGCATCTATGGCTGCGGTGAAGAACGATTGAAAATTGTCGTATCCGGGGTCGGCGTGGCGCAGAGTGCACCACTTGATGAAACGGTTGAAGTCGGCACAGAACGTTAGTACGACAGGCGCACTGGTGACAGTCGGTTGATTGAAGTGGGCCGGAGCCAGTCTCTTTTTGTTCTCGGCATCGCGGGTAACCACAACGCTATACACTTGCATATTTCCGGTAGTCGATACACGGAATGCCGCTTCCAAAAGTTCGTTCAGTAAATCATCAGAAATATCTGTCGTCTGATATTGTCGTATTGTTCGACGGTTTTTCAAGAAATCTAAATCCATAGCTTTGCTTATTTAATATGATACGTCAGATAAGGAAATCAATGCTTGTGACGAGACCCGATATTCGGAATTACTATTCCTCGCCGGATTACTTCCTATTTTACACAAAGATACATTTTATTTGATAATAAAAGGGCTCTTATGCTGACTTTTTTTGATGGTTAATTGATAAATTGTGTTGTTTTGAAAAATTTATTCCTGTATGAAGGTATATTCT
>CAJLYN010000108.1 GCA_905210875.1 uncultured Bacteroides sp.
GGGCGATATAGAGATAAGCGATAACGATATACAATATACATATATCAGAGATTCATGGGGTATGTATTATTATAGTTATACCTGTGTGTGCCGATGGAATAATGGAGCAAATGGATATACCAATAATAATGGCAGTAATTCTTATCAAGTTTCAGGTGAAGTTTCTGTATATTCGTGGGGTTCCCCTTCGTCCAGTACGATAAGGAATGCAATAAAAAATCAGGTAAATAGCACCTCTCATCTTTATAGAATCACAAATACCCGAGAAGAACGTTATGTCGGCGGTTTACAATACGCTGTGGAAAAGACAGTTCAAGCAGCTCGTGCTGCAAACAAATGCCTCGAAGTGTGGGTGGCCGGCGGTACCTATACCGACTATAAAGGCTTTGTCATACGTGACTCGGTTTCGGTCAAAGGGGGCTTCCCCAATGTCGAAATAGGTTCACCCGGCGAGAGTGAGCGTCACCCGCTCATGGCGAAGGGTGTACCGATTGGCAACGAGAAGCAGACAACCGAGAGCGACATACCTCTCTATGAGACTATTTTGCAGATAAGCAGCACGCCACCAGTTACGGTTACAAATGCCGTTGCTGGGCAATATGGGGTGGCATCGGACTTGCCCACATCTATCCGGAAACCTGTTCTCTATCAGCCCGATGTATGTCTACCCACTTATGCTCCATTAGGAGGAACCTATGCACATGGTTCGTCAGCCTCCTCAAATGATGAAAATACCTATTCCAATAGTTATCGCAATGACTATCTTCATTATACCGGAAATCCTGCGTGGGACGGTTTTACCATTCGAAACGGGTTTATCAATGGTATATCGGCCAATCGCGATGGTGGTGCTGGTGTACGCCTTTTCCAAGGGGTGACGGTGCGAAATTGTGTCATACGTAACAACTATAATATCGGAGAGCGGACTCGAGGGGGAGGAGTCTATGTAGACAGTAATGACGGAACTGTCGAAAACTGTTTTATTTATGATAATGTCGTAATATCGACAAAAAACAGTAATCCTGACGGGTATGGAGGTGGTATGTACATGATTCTAGGTACAGGATATAACCTCCTGGTTACAAATAATTATGCATCGGATAATGGCGGCGGAATATTTATTGAGACTGCGACATTCTTTAACAATACCGTCGCTTATAATGGCTCCAAAGGAGTCGGTGGCATGTATCAATATCAAGGAGACTATAATGAAAATATCTCTTTGAATGTATTTAATACACTGTTTTATGGAAATTCCAATAAAGTAATTGGTGCTGTTACACCTTCAAAACTTGAACGTTTCAGAAATTGTTATGTCCATACTCAAACAGCTTACAATCAAAATGATGATAATGATAGGGCTATTGTAAGTAAACTTAGCGAAGCCGATGGGAATATGCAAGGTACGGCTTTGGCCAATCCTTTTTCCGATCCCGATGCCAAAGCAAATAATAATTTCCGGCTCTCCGGCTCTTCACTCTGCATCAATGCCGGCCTTAATGAGCCGACAGACCCCAACGACGCTTCCAAGCGCATTACTCTCCCGCTTACCGATGTCGATTTTGCCGACCGTATACAAGACTGTACTATTGACATCGGTGCCTACGAGTATAACGGTGCTTACGGTATAATCCCAGATGAGATAGAGCTGGTGATAGGTGGTACGACGTATGAAAAAGTGTATGTCTACTACGTATCGTACAGCGGAGCCGAAGAAGGTAATGCTTCGGCATCGAGTCCCGATAATGCGGCTTGTTGGATGAAGTTGCAGCAGGTACTCGATGCAGCCGGACGCCAGAAAGCCCAGAATCCCACCGTACCTTGTGTCGTAAAGGTTGCCGGTAGCTCGACTCCTTATGCGCCACGGCGTACGACGGTTGTTCCCACCGAGAATCAGATGGTCGAAGAAGATGAAGATGTGCGCAGTTACGCCCTTATCGTACCGCGTGGAGTAGAAGTTTGGGGCGGTTACGACGAAACCTTTGCCGAAGCCACGCGCGATATCCCTGGCCATCGGACAACATTCAAAGCCGAGTATGTTTCTGCTGCCGATACGTCGCTTATTAACACATACCACGCGGTTGTCTTTACCGACCTGCTCTACGATGCCGACGGTAATCTCATGCGCGACAGTAATGATGCCTACCAGCGGATTCCTGCCGAAGCAGGATATGCAGTGCTTGACGGGCTGTTCATTACTGGTGGTAATGCCGATGGTTCACTGCGCGAAGACGATAGCCGCGGGGGAGGTGTCTTGGCCGAGTCGTATGCCCATATACGCAATTGCATTGTACGAGGAAATTCTGCATCACAAGAGGGTGGTGGAGTGTATTTGAAACCTGGTGCCATCGTCTCGGGATCACTTATCTGCGACAATAGTGCCGATACTGGTGCTGGCTTATATGTCGACAGTGAAAGTGAAAGCGACTCGACCTACATCATCACCTCGACCGTTGTGCAGAACAAAGCCTCGGGCGAAGGTGGCGGAATCTATTTTACCGACCGTAGCTTGAATGTCAATTCTTCGGTATTCTGGGGCAATACGGCCAATTATGCCAAAGATGTATATGGCAATTACAATGGCGATGAAAACGATACCTATCCCTTCACTTATGTCGCTGTGGAGAATTTGTTGATACCCGGATTGAACAACCGTTCGGTCTCGGCCGATAATGCCAGTGGTGTGCGTTTTGTCGAGAACGATTCTCTTTATATGATTGAGGAAACGTCTATTCTGGTAGGTACCGGAATGCCGGCAACAGAGTATATGACATGGATATCGGGAGTGCAGGCATCGACTCATGATTTTTCTCACGAAGTGCGTATGCCCGATGAAAACATAGATATTGGAGCCCGTGCATTAGGCTATTCAGTAACGCCTTCTGACAATGTTCTTCTTCAACGTATCTTTGTTACCGATGGTACCGTGCTGCATAAAGATCTCAGACAATTACTTTCGGCACAATTGTCGGGTAGTGATACCCTGTATCAGGTACGTGGAGCATCGTTTGTCTATCCCATGTATGAATTGCACGATGCATTGCGATATATCAAGCATATTCGCAACAAGCAGGAACCGTTGATAGACGGGCAGGAGAATAGAAATTTGCGCTTTGAGATATACCTTGCAGGGGGTACCTATACGCCGCGTGAAGCCAGCGACGGCACGACTGTCGAGAATGCCCGTACGTCGACATTTACCGTACCCGAAGGTGTGTCTATTTTCGGCGGATTCTCTGGTGATGAACTCTATTGTCAAGAGATAGATCAGGTAACACATTCGGTTGCTGGTATCAATTTTGAAGGTGGTAGTGGTACCGATTACCTTAATGCCCGTGAACGTATGGATATAAACGGTAATTCCATTATAGAACCATGGGAGTATGTTTACCAAACATATTTTTCAGGAAAGACAAATAGCGAAATAAGTGTGCATGGCGTTTATCATGTCATTTATGCTTGTGCCGATCCTGATAAGGTGGGTACACTTCCCGATTTAGTTTATTCCCCCAACTCTCAGGTCGCTTCGGGGTTGCCTATTATTATCGATGGCGTGACCATAACGGGTGGTTATGCTGCAAATTTGGTCTCCGGCGACGAAGCTTATCTTGACAATTATTATAAGGGCGGTGCTGTATGCGTCGACGGTACTGATAACGGCGGCATATCGGAACAAAGACGTTACATACCGCTCACCATTCGTCGCAGTCTCATCTACGGAAACAGCGGTATATTGGGAGGTGCCATATACAATACGGGTATATGTTCGATATTCAATTCGCAGATATCTGCCAATGGTTGCTTCAACTGCCGGAGTAGGTGGTGAGTATGCCGGTTCGGGTGGGGCTATTTATGTCGATGGAGCAGTCTATTCGATAAATTCATTGTATGCCAACAACGAGGCCGCCAATAAAGGAGGTGCAATTTTCAATGAAAGCCTCTCTCGTATTTGGGTGGTAAACTGCAATTTGGTACGGAACAAGGCTGCCGAGTATCCTTGTATCTATTCGTTGAACAAGTCGTCCATAGGAACTGAAAGTCTCAATCTCTCGGCCAACTTGGTTTTCAATACGGCCTTTTGGGGTAATGAGTCCGATGCAGCCCGTTATACAATCAACAAGTGGCGGACCGACGGTACATTGTTTACCGACCCTTCCGTTGCCGACGCTCCCGACATTCTTCACTTCTGTGCCTATGAAGAGGGGTGGGACAAGACTCCTGAAATAGGAGAGAACGACAGAGACGAAGAAGCTGTCGGAAATATTGAAAATTTCAAGAATAACAACGTGCAGCTTACCGCCGAAAACAGGTCGCTGTATGGGCCAAACTTTGCCAACCCGTCGACGCTGGCAGGCGTGTCCGGATATCAGCAGACTGCCGACTGGTCGCTCAGTCGCATCAATCCACTGGTAGATGCCGGATGGGGTTGGGGCGCTCAGGAGTACAATGATGCCACCGATTCTTGGTTGTGGACGGTTCCCGAGCAGACAGGAGGCCTTTATTTTGAAATTCCTCATTATGTGGAGCTTGGAAATATTACGATTTATGAACCATTGTTCCCGGGCTTGGACGATTTGTATATGAGATCAGGTGATGGCCGTAACATCAGTCGTGTCTGTCTCGATCCCAACCGCACGATTGAAGAGTCGGGCCAGAATACCTATATCGATATAGGTGTCTATGAATATCAGCATTCGCTCCTAAATACCGATGCTGATACACTCTATGTGTGTGCCGAAGAGATTCCAGGAAATGTTAACGACGGTTCGTCTTGGTCTACGGCAACGAGTAACCTGCAACGAGCCATAGAACGGCTTTTGCTCAATCGCAATGGAAAAGACAAAATCATTTACATGACCGAAGGAGAGTTCGCTCCTATTTATACGATCAATAAGAATGGCGGCTTTGTTGTTAATACCCGTTATGGGTCGCAAGGTGAGACGGTAGCCGGAGAAACAAAAAATGTCGGTTCACTACGTATATCTGGTGGGTACAACGATGATAACCAGTTGCAACCAATACCTGTTGAGAGCCCTATTTATCGAGGGGAAAATTACAAGACCGTCATTACAACCATCAATTCTGGGGTGAAGTCGCTTTTCAACATCGAAGACATTGCCAATCGGGAAGGCAATGAGCAGGACGCTGTATCGAATCGGACGGTTATCCCCATGACGATTGAAAACCTTACCTTTGAAAATCCCTACGGAGCCGCATTCCGGTATGAAACAAGTAGCGGAGTCGATGATGACAATACGGTGAAACTGGTGTTGAGTGGTTGTGAGTTCAGGGGTAGCGATGGAGAGTCGGTTGGCTTGCCGGTGGTGAAGATAGCCGGTCGCGGGGGACGCACGCTCATTTACAATACCCTGTTCCATTCCAATCGAGGGGTACCCATCGATGCAGTCGATACGGAAATTTTCAATGCGACAATAGCTCTGAATACCGGTGTGCCGGTACTCTCCGACAGTATATATGGCGGAGAGGTGCAACCTCGTTATCCTTCCAAACTGTATAATTCGGTATTATGGCGTAATGGTGGAAAAGGCATCGACCAGTCTGCCTCGGCAGGCATCGTTATGCCACAGCTATCCTCTTCACCATCGGCAGGAAATCAGATTATTCAAGTCGATAATATCCGTTACAATGCCGTACAGAATCTTTCTGCCACCACGTTGGCTCTCGATGATGCTCAATATCATAACGATAATTTGTCGGCACAAAACGATGATGTCATCAACGGTCCTAATTTCTTCAATCCCTATGATGGAGTGTTGGCATCTCGCGATTTCGACATTGGAGCTTCGGCAAATCTTCTCAACAAGGGCGATTCCATCAGTTATCGTTCGGCCCTGAATCTGGCTTCCGACCAATCTTCGGGCTACGACATATCATTAAATAGTGCCCGTGTGTATGACGATAATATAGATCGTGGGGCGTATGAGAATAACCAATTGTTGTATCCGATTCTCTATGTCCAACCCGGCAAGACTCTTGAAGGAGACGGTACTACTTGGGAGAATGCCTTTGGACAAGGTCGCTTGCAAGAAGCCATCGATTTATGTGCCGTCTATGCAGCAACCCGGGCCAATGTCGGTGAAAATGCTGTCGTTTTTGTCAAGAGCGGTCACACCGGTGAGTCGCTGATTCTACGCAACGGTGTTTCGGTCTACGGAAGTGTGGCAGCCAGTTACACCGATACGGTTACGGCCGGTGGCGAGACCCCTGCCGTTACGGTCGAAAAGGTTATTGCCGACCGTCCGGGCCTTTTGGCCTCGACAACCACCCGTACACGCATCGAAGGTGTTTCTTACAGTAGCAGTGATGCGTTTGGTGGTATTGTCGTGCTTGATGGTTTTGAGGTAGAACCCGCCGCTGAATCGCCTGCCGCGGTAGTATCGCTTTCTTCACAAATGGTGCTGCGTAACAATTATGTACATGGTGCAACAGTTACCGGAAGTAACGCTCCTGTCATTGCTAATCATGGCGGACTGCTCTATAATATGCTTGTGGCCGACAACCGACCGGCACAAGGGGCTCCGGTAGTAGCCAATAAGGGCGGTACGCTGGTCAATCTTACCGTAGATGCACCGGTTGGCAGCTCTTCGGTTGTACATTCAGGTTCAGGACAGATGTTCAATACCGTGGCTACGCAGGGTCGTGTATTCGAAGCTTCACTCTATACCGGCGATGACCTTCCCCTCGACGGTAATCCCTACAATACCTATTTATCCGATGAACTGTCTTACCAGCTCAAAGAGTTGAGTATGGCCATCGACCGTGCCAGCGCCACTCCGGCCATACCGGCAGTTTTTGCTCCTTATGTCAACTTGGCAACCGACCGCGACATAATGGGTAACGCACGCACCTTTGCCGGAGCTGTCGATTACGGCTGTTTTGAGACTTGGAACATCACCGAGGGTTACAAGGCAACACAAGCTCCGGCCGGTGGTTCGGTAGTCTATCTGCACGACGGGAATCTCCTGCTCGAAAACCTGCCTACTACATTTGCTCCCGGTTATCTCCTGCTCAAAGAAGGAACCTCGCTTTACGGTAATGGAAATACCGTGAGTCTCAACTATGTGGCCGTAGAGCGAACCTTCGATGCAGGGTGGCAGCTGGCCGCATTCCCCTATGCTTTGCAGCGCG
>CAJLYN010000109.1 GCA_905210875.1 uncultured Bacteroides sp.
TATTAATATAGAAAAACGTCTTTTTTGCGTTTTATTACGGTTGTTGACTATGTTTATTTATGTAATCATATAGAATGTATTTATATAAACACACTCTTATGTGTATTTATGAAACACTCTGATTGTTTATAAATGCATTCATATATGCGTTCAATTTTATAACTCTATTAATACATTCTGTGCATATTTATATACAGTCAGACTATATTATACCCTCTTGCACGATTCCTGCTATTTTTCCCGGTAGATGGCAGATGAGCTGGCAAATATGCGCAGGATTTCGCCCCAATTCATCGTAAATTATGATATAAACAACTGACTATAAATGTTATTACACCAAAAAGCCGAACTCAGAAGAGTCCGGCTAAAAAAATGAATGATGTATTCCCGACACAATGGCGGGATAAAGTAAGTTAATGCGTGATTTTGAAAACGAGTTCTTGCAGCAAATCGCATATCGACGTGTCGGGAGCACACTCCACTCCTTTTGATCGGGCATCGTAGCGTCGTATATCCGAAATAATCTCGACACACTTGGAGGCCTTGTAGAGACGGAGGCCGTTGACATAATCTTCGGCAGCATACCAGTTTACCCCCAACTCCGACATGATGCCGTTGTTGTTCTTGGGACACGGCAAATAGTGCAGCAACAGAAGATTGGAAAAATAGGTAAACAACGAACCGAAGGCAATAAAGGGCTGGTCCGATTTTGAATTCTGTCCGTAGTATTTTATAATGCGGTTGGCCTTCAAGAGATCGCGCTGAGACAGGGCCTTTATCAGCTCGCTGTTGTTGAACTCCTTGCTGATGCCGATATGCAACTCCACCATATCGGCGGTAATGCGCTTTTCGCCCGACATGGAGAGCAAGACACTCAATTTGTCGAGTTCACCGGCCATTCGCGACAGGTTGGCCCCTATCGCTTCGCACAGCATACCCGAAGCCCGGTCGTCAATGGCGATGTTTTTATCATGGGCATATCCCGACACAAAAGCCGGCAACTGGCTGTCGTATATCCTTTTCGATTCATACACGATGCCTTGCCGACTGATTTCGGCCACGATTTTCTTGTTTTTCAGAGTGCCGTTTTTATAATTCAGCACTAGTACGGTCGTAGGTTGCGGATTTTGCAAATAAAGCAGCAAATCGTCGATGCTGCGCATCATCTGCATCTCCTTGACGACCACCAACTGCCGCTCGGCCATCATCGGATAGCGACGGGCAGCCGTCAGAATGGCTGGCATATCACAGTCGGCCCCGTACACGATGGTCTGGTTGAAATCACGTTCATCGTCGGAGAGTGCGTTTCTCACAATTTCATCGGTAATCAGGTCGATATAGTAAGGCTCCTCTCCCATAAGCAGATATACAGGTTTGAATGCCTTGCGGCGTACATCGGCAATGATGGGTATGTGACCTTGCGGTTCCTTCTGTGCCATATTTCTTGCAAACAATTATTTGGCGGGATATGCCTTTTTTCCGTAATTTTGGAGGTAAAATTAGCGAATCTTAGTGTGACGCGCAAATGATTGTCGACGAATGATTGCTTTAAATCTTCCTGCCTATACCTTCCGCATAAAAGCCGATGGCGACAAGTCTCTCATATATGACGAGTTGCGCCGCCGTTTTGTGTCGCTGACTCCCGAAGAGTGGGTGCGACAACACTTTGTGCGCTACCTTATAGAAGAAAAAGGTTTTCCTGCGGGCCGTGTGGGCAACGAAATATCCCTGTTGCAGAACGGGCGCAAACGCCGTTGCGATACCGTAGTGTACGATTTGTGCGGAGAGCCTCTTGCCATTGTCGAGTACAAAGCGCCACACGTCGAAATTACCCAAGCTGTTTTTGACCAGATAGTCCGTTACAACACAGTATTGCAGGTGCGCTATCTTATCGTGTCGAACGGCATTGTTCACTATGCCGTTCGGGTCGACTATGCGAACCACACCTGCCACTTTCTGCCGGGCATACCGGCATACAGCGATATGGACAATCGCTGAACAGTCGCACCCTCACCCTTGCGACTGTCTGAAAAAAGATAAAAAAGGTCGTTTCACAAGAACTTTTTTCATGTTCCAACTGTCTTATGGATAAATAATTTATTCATAAATCATACCGTCATGAAAAAGATTCTATTTCCCCTGCTTCTGTTGAGTTTTCTCTCTACAACAGTCATGGCCCAACAGCCGATGCGTGCCACCTCTGACAATCGAAACAAAGAGATGCGCGACAATAAAAAAGATGACCACTCAAAACATCTCACCAGTGCAACCGAAGCCGCAAAGGCCCAGACCCAGCAGATGAAAACCCTGCTGCAACTCTCCGACAGCCAGTGCCGGAAAATATATCCCATCTTGCTGCATAATAATCAGAACGATAGTATTATGAACGTTCAAATCAAAAAAATGCATAAAGACCAGAAAAACAGATATAAGAATCAGAACGAAGAGATAAAAAAGATACTCACCCCCGAACAGCAGGCTGCCATGATGGCCATACCGGCATTTGCCGGTGGCCCGGAAGGAAACGCAACGTCATGGAACAAATCGGACAAAAAACATAACGATAAGCCTTCAAAGTCAGATAAGAAGGAGAGTAAAAAATCGGACTATTCTCGCGAAAAAGCCGGGAAATAAACCCGATAATTCTTTGCACTTGTTCAAATTGTATAACGGGTTGCGGTAGAACCGAATTCTGCCACAACCCGTTTGTTTATTGTATAAACTGTAATATTCTAAGTCTATATGAGAAATAAATCGTAGAGAAAATGCTATCTTTGTAACATCTTTTCTATATCAACAATATGGCCAAACTCAAAACGATATATGTATGTACCCAATGTGGGGCCGAATCGCCCAAGTGGCTCGGAAAATGTCCTTCATGCGGTGAGTGGAACAGCTACACCGAGGAGGTCGTGAGTACCAAACCGGCTGCTTCGCAACGGGCGACATACAGCAACGAAACGGTACGTACCCAACCCCAGCGGCTCGACGAGATATCGGTCTCGCGCGAAGAGCGCATCGATCTGCACGATGGTGAGCTCAACCGGGTACTGGGTGGTGGGCTTGTCCCCGGCTCCATGGTGCTGATTGGAGGCGAACCCGGCATCGGAAAATCGACACTCATATTGCAGACCGTACTGGGTTTGCAGGGAAAGAAGGTACTCTATGTATCGGGTGAAGAGAGTGCCCGGCAGTTGAAAATGCGGGCCGACAGGTTACAGCGCAACAATACCGAGTGTTACATTGTGTGCGAGACTCTTCTCGAAGAGATATTCACACACATACGCAACGTACAGCCCGACATTGTCGTCATTGATTCCATTCAGACCATCTCGACACAGAACATCGAATCCTCGCCGGGCAGCATCTCGCAAGTAAGGGAATGTGCTGCTGCCATACTCAAATTTGCCAAGGAATCGCACACTCCAGTGCTGCTCATCGGCCACATCAACAAAGAGGGAAGCATTGCCGGACCCAAAGTGCTCGAGCACATTGTCGACACCGTATTGCAGTTCGAGGGCGACCGTCACTATATGTACCGCATACTGCGCTCGATAAAGAACCGTTTCGGCAGCACCGCCGAGTTGGGTATCTACGAAATGTTGCAAAACGGTCTTCGTGAAGTGAGCAATCCCTCGGAACTGCTCCTCACCCAGGAGCGTAAAGGATTGAGCGGCATCGCCATATCAGCCGCCATCGAAGGCATTCGACCGTTTCTTATCGAGGTACAGTCGCTTGTGAGCACAGCCGCCTACGGTACGCCGCAAAGGTCGGCTACGGGTTTTGACCTGCGCCGCATGAATATGTTGCTGGCTGTGCTGGAAAAACGGGTCGGCTTCAAATTGGCCCAGAAAGATGTCTTTCTCAATATCGCCGGCGGACTTAAAGTCAACGACCCCGCCATGGACCTGGGAGTTATCAGCGCGGTCTTGTCATCCAACATGGACATCGCCATAGACCCGCACATCGCCATGACCGGCGAAGTGGGACTATCGGGTGAGATACGTCCCGTAACTCGGGTAGAGCAGCGCATTCTCGAAGCCGAGAAGCTGGGCTTCGGGAAAATACTCGTGCCTGTCCACAACCTGAAAGGCCTTGATGCCAAACGTCTGCAAATCGAAATCACACCGGTGCGGAAAGTCGACGAAGCATTCCGCCAGTTATTCGGATAATCATGATAAAAGAACTCTCCATACGCCTCCTGCCCCGTCAGGCTGCTTCGGAAAGCAGCATCAAAGACTTTGTGTGTCGGGAGTATGCCTTGAATCCCCGTGAGGTCGAGGCTGTCAGCGTGCTGAAACGCTCCATCGATGCCCGCAAACGGCAGGTAATGGTCAATCTCACGATACGCATCTACATCAACGAAAAGCCCGCAGAAGGACTTTTCCGCCCCATACAATACCCCGACGTGGCCGACCGTCCCGAGGCCATTGTCGTCGGAGCCGGTCCGGCAGGACTTTTTGCCGCGTTGCGGCTTATCGAGTTGGGTATGTGCCCAGTCGTACTGGAACGGGGACAGGACGTCCACCAGCGCCGTAAAGACATTGCCCGCATCAGTCGCGAACACATCGTCAACGACGAGTCGAACTACTGTTTTGGCGAGGGCGGAGCCGGCGCCTTTTCCGACGGGAAACTCTATACCCGCAGTAAGAAGAGAGGCTCAGTAGAACGTATCCTGGCTATTCTGTGCCAGCACGGGGCCTCTCCTGCCATACTTGCCGATGCACATCCCCACATAGGTACCGACAAGTTGCCCCGCGTCATCGAGAATATCCGCAATACCATTTTGCAGTCGGGCGGCGAGGTACATTTCGGCACGCGCGTTGACGAATTGATTGTTGAGAAAGACGAAATAAAAGGTGTCAAGTCACACGACGGGAAACTCTTCTACGGCCCCGTGATTCTTGCAACGGGACACTCAGCCCGCGACGTATATCGTTATCTGTATAAAAACCATATTGAGTTGGAAGCCAAGGGATTTGCTGTCGGTGTACGGCTTGAACATCCCCAAGAACTCATCGACCGCATACAATATCACAGTCCCGAAGGCCGGGGCAAGTATCTGCCTGCGGCTGAGTACAGTTTTGTAACCCAGGTCGATGGCCGTGGCGTGTACTCGTTCTGCATGTGCCCGGGCGGCTTTGTCGTCCCGGCAGCAAGCGGCCAGAACCAACTGGTCGTAAACGGCATGTCGCCCTCCAATCGCGGTTCACGATGGGCCAATTCGGGTATGGTTGTAGAGATACGCCCCGAAGACCTGCCCGGCCATGATGTTGATGGCGTGCTGGCCGGCATCAAGTTTCAGGAGGAACTGGAATACCAGTGCTTCGTCAATGGCAACTGCCGACAGACAGCTCCTGCCCAACGCATGACCGACTTTGTCAATCGGAAAGTGTCGGCCGATTTGCCTTCGACCTCCTACGCCCCCGGTGTTCTATCCTCTCCGCTGCATTTCTGGATGCCCTCCTTTATCGCCGACAGGCTGCGTCAGGGATTTCTCCATTTCGGACAGATTTCACACGGTTTTCTCACCCGGGAGGCTCTCATGATAGGAGTCGAAACCCGCACCTCTTCGCCGGTACGCATTCCACGCGACAGCGAGTTGTTGCATCACGTTCGCCTCAGTGGATTGTATCCATGCGGCGAAGGTGCCGGCTATGCCGGCGGCATCGTATCGGCAGCCATCGACGGTGAACGGTGCGCCGAAGCTCTTGCTCATACATATCTCAAAAATTAATAATACTATGATTTCTTTTTGTATTGCATTAGTTGCCCTAATTGTCGGATTTTTTACCTACGGGAAATTCGTCGAAAAGGTTTTCGGAATTGAGCCGGCCCGAAAGACACCGGCCATCGCCAACCCCGATGGTGTGGATTTTGTACCTATGTCAGGGTGGAAAATCTTTATGATTCAATTTCTTAACATTGCCGGACTGGGGCCGATTTTCGGTGCTATCATGGGAGCCAAGTTTGGCGCCTCATCGTTCCTGTGGATTGTATTCGGAACCATCTTTGCCGGTGCCGTACACGATTTCATGGCCGGCATGATTTCTTTACGGCACAACGGCGAGAGTCTGCCCGAGACCATCGGTCGCTACCTGGGCAGTACGGCTAAAATAGTAATGCGCGCCTTCACCGTCATACTCATGATTCTGGTGGGCGTTGTCTTTGTTGCCGGTCCCGCGGACCTGTTGGCTATGCTCACTCCCGAACATCTCGATTCCACTTTTTGGATTTTCGTCATCTTTGCCTACTATATTTTGGCAACGATGTTCCCCATCGACAAAATCATCGGAAAGATTTATCCTGTGTTTGCCATAGCCCTTATCTTCATGGCCATAGGTATTCTCGTCATGCTTTTTGTGTCGTTCCCGGCCATTCCCGAGATTACCGACGGACTGGAAAACAAGATTGGCGACACGGCCAACAATCCCATATTCCCCATGCTCTTCATCAGCATTGCCTGCGGAGCCATATCGGGTTTTCACGCCACACAATCACCGTTGATGGCCCGTTGCATGACCAATGAACGGCAAGGTCGCTACATCTTCTACGGAGCCATGGTTACCGAAGGCATTGTGGCCCTGATATGGGCAGCAGCTGCCACCTACTTTTTCAGTCCCGAAGGACAATCGTTCTTTGGCGTTACCGAGCCTGACAAGGTTAACGGGAATTCAGCCATCATCGTCAACACCATATCAAAAGGCTGGTTGGGTATTGTAGGTGGAGCCTTGGCCATACTGGGAGTGGTGGCTGCCCCCATCACCTCGGGCGACACCGCATTCCGCTCGGCACGGCTCATTGTAGCCGACTTCCTGCACATGGAACAGCGCAGTATCATCAAACGGCTGATGATCTGTGTGCCGCTTTTTGTAGTTGCCATTGTCATTCTCATCTATAATCTCGCCGATCCTGCCGGTTTTGAGAAAATATGGCGCTACTTCGCTTGGAGCAACCAGACTCTGGCCGTATTTACCCTGTGGGCTATTACCGTGTACTTGGCACAGCAGAAGAAGCCCTACTGGATTACCCTCATACCGGCTCTTTTCATGATGGCGGTAGTTCTTACCTACATTCTCTTCGACCGCTCGGGTATAGCCCTGTCTTATACCACATCGGTC
>CAJLYN010000110.1 GCA_905210875.1 uncultured Bacteroides sp.
CGGGAGCGGCCCTTCGTTATGAACAATCAAAATGTTATCCCAAATAGGTTTTGAGCAACTTGCTGCGCGAGCTTTGACGCAGGCGGCGAATGGCTTTTTCCTTGATTTGACGCACGCGTTCACGGGTCAAACCGAATTTGTCGCCGATTTCTTCCAGCGTCATTTCCTGACAGCCTATGCCGAAGAACATCTTGATGATGTCGCTTTCGCGTTCGGTGAGAGTGGCCAGCGCACGATCTATTTCTTTGGCGAGCGACTCGTTTATGAGCGAGCGGTCGGCGATGGGGGAGTCGTCATTGACCAGGACGTCGAGCAGGCTGTTGTCTTCGCCTTCGACAAAAGGCGCGTCGACCGAGATGTGCCGGCCCGATACTTTCATCGTGTCGGAGATTTTGTCGACGGGAATGTCCAGCTCTTTAGCCAATTCTTCGGGCGAGGGGCGGCGTTCGTTCTCTTGTTCAAATTTGGAGAATGCTTTGCTGATTTTGTTGAGCGAACCGACTTGGTTCAAAGGCAAGCGAACGATACGCGACTGCTCGGCCAGTGCTTGAAGAATGGACTGACGAATCCACCATACGGCATAAGAAATAAATTTGAATCCGCGGGTTTCATCGAACTTCTCGGCGGCTTTTATCAGTCCCAAATTGCCTTCGTTGATAAGGTCGGGCAGGCTGAGCCCCTGGTTTTGGTACTGTTTGGCTACCGAGACGACAAAACGCAGATTGGCGCGTGTGAGCTTTTCCAAAGCGGCACGGTCGCCTTTCTTGATGCGCTGGGCGAGCTCTACCTCTTCTTCTACCGAAATTAAGTCCTCACGACCTATTTCCTGCAAGTATTTGTCAAGAGATGCGCTCTCCCTGTTGGTGATTGATTTTGTGATTTTTAATTGTCTCATTCCGCAGAATAAATTTGGGGACGCAAATATAATATATTTCTCTCATATAATGTTCCCCGTTGTCATATTTTTTAATAAAAAGCTTGTCATATAGATAACTGCCGGAGGCTCATTTTATTGTGCTCCTCCGGCAGCTTCTTTTTCAGACGGTTTAGTCGGCAAGGGGTACGGCGTAGTAGGCGGCCCGTCCGTTGGGATACAAACCTTTGATAAACATTACTTTGTCTCGTGTGTCGCCACGCATGAGAGCCTGGAACACGGCTTCGACATTTTTCACGTTCATGATTCTCTCGCCGTTGATGTCGAGTATTACAAATCCGTCGCGTATGCCGGCCTTCTTGAACTGACCCTCTTTGACTTTGGTTACTTCTACACCGCCGCGTATGCGCAGTTTGTTTTTCAGTTCGTCGCTTGCCTCTTTGAGGGTGGCACCCAGCATGTCGATGTTCGAGGCTTTGGTTACCTCGGTGTTGCCGTCGCTGTTTTTGAGTACGGAGTCGGCCTGCTTCTTGTCTTTACCGCGGAAGAATTCGATCTTTATCTTGTCGCCGGGACGGTAGCGGGCTATCTGTTCTTGCAGAATGGCCACGGTGGGGGTGGCTACGCCGTTGATGGCCACAATCACGTCGCCGGTTTCAAGGCCGGCTTCCATGGCGGCACTACGCTCGCTCACCTCGGCTACATATACCCCTTTGCGCAGTTCGATTTTCTTTTCCTTGGCCAGTTGGTCGTTCATCTCCATGATGGAGACGCCGAGCATGGCCCGTTGCACGGTGCCGTATTGTTTCAGGTCGGTAATGACCTTGCTCACGATGCTGGTGGGTATGGCAAAGGAGTAACCGGCATAGTTGCCCGTCTCGGAGTAGATGGCCGTGTTGATGCCTACCAGTTCGCCGGCGGTGTTTACCAGGGCCCCGCCACTGTTGCCGGGATTGACGGCAGCATCGGTCTGGATAAACGATTCAATGCCCATGCGATTGCTCGGGGCAATCATGCCGAGGTTACGCGACTTGGCACTCACGATTCCTGCCGTGACGGTGGAGTTGAGCTGGAACGGGTTGCCCACGGCCAGTACCCACTCGCCCACCTGCAACTTGTCGGAGTCGCCAAAGCGCACGATGGGCAGTTTCTCGGCATCGATTTTCATCAGGGCCAGGTCGGTAATCGGGTCGCTGCCTATGAGTGTGGCCTCGAACGAGCGTTTGTCGTTGAGGGTAACCTCTATCTTGTCGGCCTGTTCGATGACGTGATTGTTGGTAACGATATATCCGTCTTCCGAAATGATGACGCCCGAGCCCATGCCTACGCGCGGCTGCGGGGTGTAGTCGCGGCGACCCTGCCCGAAGAAATATTTGAAGAATTCCTCTTCCATGCTGCCCGATGGACGTTGCTGCTGCATGGTGGTCGACTTGATACTTACTACGGCATTTACCGTGCTGGCGGCAGCCTGGGTGAAGTCGGTTTCTACGGCCGGCCGTGAGACGACGGGTGTGAAGGTGGTGGGGGTGGCGTAGGCAGTGGTGACGCTTTCGCCGTTGGGCGATATGGGCTCACTCTTCTCCTGCATGGCCGAGAACAAGGCGATGCTTACGCCCGAACTTACTCCGGCCACTGCAACGAGGGCCAGTAACGTTTTCTTGAAAGATGTCATGTCGGTATTGGTTTTATTTGTTAATACTGTTCTTGTTTTAAGATTTCGATGCGTTAAATTTAATACAATATACGTGCCGATGTTTCGCTTTATTGTAAGACTTAGCGATTTTTAATATAGCCACTTGGGGGCTTAACAGCCCTTAACCGAGGACGATTTCAAAGTGCGCCATTTTGTCATCGGCGGCAGATTGCCGGCCGGTAAACGGGCAGTTTGGCAGTGAGCGCCGTTTTTTATCGGATATTTTACGAAAGATATTGGCAAAACGAGCGAAATGTTCTATCTTTGCCTTTTAGCAGCAGGACAGTCTGTCGCTCGCGGCAACGTGAGAGGAAAGTCCGGGCAACACAGAGCACCATACTTCTTAACGGGAAGCTGTCCGCGAGGGCAGAGTAGCGTAACAGAAAATAACCGCTGCTTCGGCAGTAAGGGTGAAAAGGTGAGGTAAGAGCTTACCGGTCTTTGTGGCGACACAGAGAGCCGTACGTCTTATGGGTTGCAAGGTTATGTACACCGGCGTTATGAGGGCTGCTCGTCCCATGCCGGGGGGTAAACCGCTCGATCTTTGCGGCAACGCAAAGGCTAGATAAATGACAGACACTTTCTCTCGGGAAAGTACAGAACCCGGCTTATCGTCCTGCTGTTTTTTATTATAAAATAAAATCGCCATGGCCGTAACAAAACAAAAGAAGTGGCGCATTATTTTCCTTCGCACCTATCGTTTTATCATCTACGATATGTGGCGTATTACTGGAAATGAAGTTTCGGTCAACCGCCATCGTCTCATCAACCTCGTAAAGACCATTTACCTTTCGGTACAGCGTTTCCTGGCCGACGACCTGCAATCCAAGGCTGCGGCGCTTACATTCAGTACCCTGTTGGCGGTAGTGCCGGCACTGGCGCTGGTTTTTGCCGTGGCCAAAGGCTTTGGCTTTCAGGCCATCGTGCAGAGTCAGCTGTTCGACTATTTCCCGGCGCAACGCGAGGCGCTCGAACAGGCCATGACCTTTGTCGACTCTTACCTCTCTCACACCAAAGACGGTATCTTTGTGGGGGTGGGTATTATCTTCCTCATCTGGTCGGTGGTGAGCCTGCTGAACAGTGTCGAGACAACATTCAACGACATCTGGCAAGTTACCAAGCAGCGGTCGATATACCGCAAAATCGTCGATTACATCGCCATCATGGTATTGCTGCCGGTGCTGATGATTGTGGCCGCAGGTTTATCGATATTTGTGACTTCGGGCATCGATACCCGCCCCATGCTGGCATTTCTGAGTCCCGTGCTGCGTGTGGCGCTGGCGGTGAGTCCCTATCTGCTTACCTGCATCGTCTTTACGGCGTTGTATATGCTGGTGCCCAACACGCGTGTCAAGTTCTGGAATGCGCTGGTATCGGGAGTGATATGCGGCCTGTCGTTCCAACTGTTGCAGATTATATATATCAACGGTCAGGTGTGGGTGTCGCGTTACAACGCCATATACGGCAGTTTCGCATTTTTGTTGCTTTTCCTTTTGTGGATGTGGTTTTCCTGGCTGATATGCCTCTTCGGGGCGGTGCTTTCCTATTCGTCTCAGAATGTCGAGAAATTCAATTTCGACAAGGATATCAAGACTATCAGCCGGCGCTACAAGGATTTTGTCATTCTCATTGTAGCAACGGTTGTCGTGCAGCGTTTCGTGCGGGGCGAGACACCCCTTACCCGGCATCAGATAGCCTCGTTCTGCCGTATTCCCGTGCGTCTTACCGGACAGGTTTTGCAGCAACTCATGGAGGCTAAAATCATTCGGGGTACTCCCACCTCCGACGAACGTGTGTGGGCCTATATGCCGGCCATCGACGTCTCAAAATTGAGTGTGGGTATGCTCATGCGCCGACTCGACCGTAGCGGTTCGGAGAATTTCAAAATCGACCGGCGGCTCTACCATCGGCAGTGGCGTGCCATTCTCGACACCCGGGAGGCCTTGTATCTCGAAGGCGATACCCGTCTGATAAAAGATTTGGCAATCGATTTTACGCGTCGAAACCCCGAGGAAAATTAAATATCTTACTTATTAATCATTATAATTGATACATATTTATGCGTATCTTGGGAAATATCATTTGGGTTATCTTTGGCGGCTTTATGATGGCTGTCGAGTATTTTGTGGCAGGCTTTGCCCTTTGCTGCACCATTATCGGCATACCCTTTGGCTTGCAGGTTTTCAAAATCGGAATTCTGGCGCTATTGCCTTTCGGGCAGACCTCTGTTGTCGAAGGTGGCAGTAGGGGCTGCCTCGAAATTATCATGAATGTGATATGGATTTTTATCGGCGGTATCTGGATTGCACTGAGCCATCTTCTTTGGGGGCTGATTTTCTGTATTACCGTTGTGGGCATACCGTTCGGCTTGCAGCATTTCAAGCTTATGCGGGTGGCTATGTTCCCTTTCGGTCGGACGGTTGTTCCCGATTAAGTGCAAGGATAATGTTCATGAAAAAGAGAGAGCCCGGACAAACCAGTCCAGGCTCTCTCTTTGTAAGGAGAAGGGCGGATGCCGCTCTTATTTCTCTTTTTTCCACAGTTTGTTCATGTCTTCGAGCGTTTTGCCTTTGGTCTCGGGAACGAGCTTCCATACAAAGATGGCGGCAATGACGCAGATGATGCCGTAAAGGGCGTAGGCAAACATGTGGCCGAACTTCTCGCCCATGTCGCCGGCCGTCATGTTGTACATGGGTACGAAGGTCGACGATACGATGAAGTTGAATATCCACTGGAAGGCTACGGCTATGGCTACGGCCGCACCACGTATGGTGTTGGGGAAGATTTCGGCGATGAGTACCCAGCAGATGGGTCCCCACGAGAACATGAACGAGGCCGAGTAGATCATGATGCTGACTACCGACACGATGGGAGGCAGGGTCACGAGGTTGCACAAGGCTACCATCAGGGCGCCGATGGCCATACCTATAGAGCCGGTGATGAGCAGCGGCTTGCGGCCCAGCTTCTCGACCGTGAATACGGCGACGAGGGTGAAGGTGATGTTAACGATACCCATAATGACGGTCTGTATCATGGGGTTGCCCATACCCATGCTCTCGAATATGCGGGGGGCAAAATAGAGTACGGCGTTGATACCTACGGCCTGTTGGAACACGCTGAGCATGATACCGATGAAGATGACCAGCCAGCCGTAAGTAAACAGCTTTTCGGTCTTTTCATGCGCCGTGGCCTTGATGTCGGACAATATGATGCGGGCTTGTGTGATGCCGTTGATGCGGCTCAGTACCGCAAGGGCTTTGTCGTCGTTTCCGCTCATGGCCAGATAGCGCGGTGTCTCGGGCACGAAGAGTACCAGCAGGGTGAAAAGTCCGGCGGGGAAAGCTTCGCTCACAAACATCAGCCGCCAGCCGGTCTCTGTCGACCATACAGATTCGGCCGGGTTGATTATTTGGTTGATGCCGTCTACGGCCTTGATGACGGGATTGATGTTGTCGCCCAGAATCAGGAAGTTGACAAAGTACACAACCAGCTGTCCGAAGATGATGGCAAACTGGTTCCACGACACCAGCGTACCACGTATGTTGCTGGGTGCTATTTCGGCGATGTACATGGGGCAGATGGCCGATGCCAGACCTACACCTATACCACCCAGTATGCGGTAGAAGTTGAAGGCGATGAGCAGCGAATAGGTGGGCTCACCGTATTCAAAGAAGAGGAACTCGGGGTAGTATGAACCGAGAGCCGACAGGAAGAAGAGTACTCCGGCGATGAAAAGCGATTTTTTACGACCGAATGTCGAGGCGAAAAATCCCGAGAGGGCACTGCCTATAATACAGCCTATGAGGGCGCTTGATGCGGTGAAGCCGTGAACGGCATCGGTATAGACAAAGTCCTTGGCTCCCATAAAGAAGGCTTGCAGGCCTTTGTCGGCTCCCGAGATGACGGCTGTATCGTAACCGAACAACAGACCTCCGATGACAGCCACCATGACGATGGATATAAGGTAGGCCTTGTTGCCTTTTTCTGCGTAATTCATGATATTAAGTGATTTGTAGTTTTAAGAGTTGAACATATAATATTATGACAAAATGTTTAGCGACAGGGTAGGGCGGAAGCTCTGTTCTGTCGCTAAACACAAGTTATCATGCCGATGGGCAATGATTAGCAATACATATTGAGGATAGCCTCGTAGAGCTCTTGTTTGCCGCTGGTCTGTTTGGGTTCGCCGTTGACTTTGGCATAAGCGACAATGTCTTCGAGTTTGAGTTTACCTTCTTCAAACTCTTTACCTTTACCACCGTCGAACGATGCGTAACGGTCGGCCAGCATTTTCTTGTAGGGCGACTCGTTGAGCAGGGCGGCTGCACTTTCGAGGGCACGGGCCATGGCGTCCATACCGGAGATGTGGGCGATGAAGATATCTTCGAGGTCGGTCGAGTTACGACGGGTTTTGGCATCGAAGTTGGTACCGCCGTTGCCGAGACCACCGTTGCGAATGATTTGCATCATGGCCTGGGTGAGCTCGTAGTTGTCGATGGGGAACTGGTCGGTATCCCATCCGTTCTGGTAGTCACCAC